>NZ_QZMV01000020.1:0-86032 GCF_003957705.1 Bradyrhizobium sp. LVM 105
CACGGCAGCCTAACCCCGGCAGAGGCTCCACTTATCGACGCGGATATTCTGTTCAGACAACCGGGGCCAGCTCAGATGGAACCAAATGTCCGATATGGGGTTTAAGGTCTCACCTCGAACGCTTAGGTGTTTTGGTGAGCAATGAATTTAGGAACGAAGTCTTTACGAACTACAATCCCAGTCCACTCCCAAGCTGCAGCCACTGCGGAAAAAAAACGAAGCAAGTCCGCTCGATGTTGGACCCCCTCACCGGGAGTACCGTCCGCATGTTCAAATGCGAATGCGGTGAGCAAGCTTGGACTGAAGCGAAAGAATAAGGCCGCTTCGGTGTCCCTGGAGATGCCCCGGAGCCGTTTGCATAGAGGAACATTCGTCCGATTGCCGAGTTTTCCCGACGCCCTTGCCCGGGGCAAGCCCCCAAGTGAAGTGGCCCCAGCTTACCGCCCCCCCTGCAAGCTGGGGCTTTTTCTCGTTCTCGCTGGCCCTTTTTGAGCATTCGCGCCTGGGATGATATTTATGGCCTCGGTACTCATCGTTGAGGATGAAGCGCTCATTGGGATGATGATCGCGGACATGCTTGTCGAGTTAGGTCACACGATTGCGGGACAGGCCACTGGTCTTGCGACTGGGGTTGCCTTGGCCCAATCGACGGACGCTCAGGCGGCCATTCTCGACGTCGCGCTCGGCTCCGACAGCTCGGAGGCGATCGCCTGCGTTCTACAAAAGCGAAGCATTCCATTTGCTTTCGCGAGCGGTTACGGCGCGGCCGGAGTTCCTCAGGAGTTCAACGAACGTCCGCTGCTGCGAAAGCCGTTTACGATGGAAGAGCTGGCAGGCTGCCTGAGAAGACTAATAGGCTAAGCGTCGGTCGCCCCGCTTTGGTCTGGAACGAGTTTCCCGAAGCAGCATTTTACCGTCATGCCGAGGTATTTCTTCCACGTTACTCACGAACACAAGCAGGTCGATGAGCAAGGGGAGGAACTCCCCGATAACCATGCCGCCTGGAAGGAGGCGACCGTGACGGCAGGTCAGATGCTGCAAGGCCTCGACGGCAAGCTGGCACCCGGTCGGGATTGGCTGATGGAAGTCACCGACGAATCGCAGAAGACGCTTTACGTTCTGCACATCCACGCCGAGAAGCCCGTCGGCTGACTGACCCTCTCATACAAAGAGACAGCGAAAGAATAAGCGGCATGACGCACTGAACCTCGCCATGCGGCGTCACATACTTTCATCGGATTTTACGATCTCGCTCCCGGGGCTGGTACTTCCGCCGTCCGCACATTTAAGCGGGCGGCGCTTTTGTTTCTGCCACAGTAAATTGCCCAGTGTCCGAGCGACCTCAATTCACCTTGCGGCGCAGCCTCCTTGCGATCTCCCGCAAATTCTCGACGTATTCCTCGACGATTCGCCTTGCCTCCTCAAGGCGCGACGGCTCCGGGAGTGGTTCTTGACCCGGAGACGGTTCATCGGGCTTGCTACGTGCCCATGTTCGATCCAGTGCCACGGCTACCATTGAGATAAGTCAAAGCTAATTCGGCGGCTGCAAACCAGGCGACCGCAGCCATTCGCTCATGTGCGAGCCGGTCTCAGCCTGTCGGGCCTTACGTAGCAGCTCCTCGCGGGCCGCTCCAGGTGGAAGCAATGCGGCTTTATCACGTAGCCGCGTCGCTTCTTCGGCAAGACGGACCTCTAGGATGTTTGTGTGTTTGAACCGACGCCGCTCACTCATCGTTCAACCTCCGAATACGAGTTCCGAACCCGTCAACGGGACTGCCGATTTTGAATATGCAGATAAACTGCCTTCGGTTCCAAAGTTCCATTCAAATAAGCTCGGGCGGCTCGCTATGGCGGGCTTACGCCAAGCTCCAAACTCGCTTCGCCTCGCGAACGCCGCCTTTGTCTCAAGGCCACCTGTCTCGGCTAGCCCCAGTGGGGCTCGACAGCGCCTGCAGTCCCGCCTCGATTGCAATTGCAGCGATGTCCCTCTCTAGCAGGGTGATCGCGGCTCCAGGGTCGAAGCCGGTCATCGCTTTCAAATCGACGGCCAGGTTTCGACGAGGTATCTTTAGGTTTTTCCAGGGACTGTCGATCCGCGAGTTTAGTGCAGCCGCTCACAATCAACTCTATCCCATTCGACATAACGCTACTCTACAACAATTCGGATTTAGAATAGAGGAAGCTAGCGAGGACGCGATTCGCTCGCCCACGCGGAGCCAGACAAGAGGCGCCGCAGGAACGAAGGTCTCCTGATCAAATTATGAGTCTCGCCAGGCTCGCCGCCGAGACTGGCGGAGCGGCCCCGGCCCACCTCACAAAGCCCCCCTGTAGCCGGGGCCGTCTCTCCGACCTCGTAGTATCGGAGTATGCGTATGCGTTCCTCGCCCTCGATCGTCCCAGCCGATCGCCTCGACCGAGACATCTACTTGGTGCTTGAGGATTTCGGCGCGCGCGCCGGCTGCGCCTGGCGCGAGACCGACGAAGCCGATACGGATCTCGAGACCGTCCTGCAGGACATCCTGTCCGGCCAATACGCCTATCCGCTTCGAATCGTCTGTTTCAATGCGGTCGAGGGTTGGTCCCACGACGCGACCTCCGACGTCGCCGATGCCTTGGCCGAGCGCGCCACCAACACAGACGCCGAGATCTCGCCGGCCCTGCAGGACTTCATCAACGCCAATGCCACAAGGCCGTTCAATGTACAGCTGGCCCTCCCGCTGCGTGGCGTTGCCTGATGGCGACCGAAGGCAAGCCGTTTGGCTGGACGCCGAAGGACGAGCGCGAGCACTACTTCCGCTGCCCGGTCTGCGGCGAGCTGCTGGACATGCGCGACCTATCTCAGGTCCTTGACCATTTGCACGGGCAGAATGTTGGAGCCGACGGTTCAGTGAACTATTCATCCCCACAGAACCAGCTCCGAGAATTAGACTTGAGCAAAGGCATGGGGTTCCCTCCGAAAACTCCCAGCGCGCGCAATTCACATTTGTAATGGCCGGAACTCGCGTCTCCGGGAAAATTCGGCAAACCGGGGCTGGCCGCATATTTCACCTGCACCCTTTTCACCCGGCATTTTTGACACGGCGCGGCCGCGGCGATTGAGTTCGCCGCGGCCTTCGTCTTGATAGTGACTCCCGGATTGCCGCTTTCTCCCTATCTACAACCCCATGCCCAACGCGTTCGAGTTTTGCCTGCCGACGACCGCCAAGGCCGTGCCCGATGGAGCTGACTGGCTGCACGAAATCAAATACGACGGCTACCGCCTGCGCGTCGAACGCAACGGCAAGTCTGTCCGGCTGCTCACCCGCAATGGCCACAACTGGACCGACCGCTACCCCTGGATCGTCCAGGCCGCGCTCAAGAACCGCGAGCAGCATTTCGTCATCGACGGCGAGGCAGTGGTGCTCGGCGTCGACGGCGTTTCCGACTTCAACGCCCTGCACTCACGCAAGCATGACGAGGAGGTGCAACTGTACGCCTTCGACATCCTGATGCTGGGCGGCGAGGATCTGCGGCCGCTGCCGCTCTGGATGCGCAAAACCAACCTCGCGCGCCTACTGCGCGGTCGCCCAGAAGGCATGTTCGTAGCGCCATTTGAGCTTGGCGAAATCGGCCCAGACCTTTTCCGAGCGGCTTGCCGAATGGGCCTCGAGGGTATCGTTTCGAAGCGCCACGATCGACGCTACATCGCGGGGCGAACGCAGGAATGGATCAAGGTAAAAAATAGGACCCATCCCGCTATGTCACGTGTAGAGGAGAGCTTTAGATAAGGCTTCTTTGCGGCACCTGAAGCATCGACGTGCCGGAGCGCTATGCCGACTTCGGCCGATTTTTCAAATCGATCATCGCCCGACGTGCAACTGCGGTTAGGTCGGTTAACGTGAAGTGTCCCGCCTCGGCCGCCTCAACCATCTGCTGAGCAATGAACTTGCGGCTTTCATGGTCTCCGCCGTTTGGAAGCTCTCGGCAAACTTGCTCGAGTACCACGTCCATGTTTGCACGCGCGCGGGAGGTGAGATCGGCCATGTCGCATCTCTTCGTAGGAGAGGTGCTCAGCATGCCACTTCGGACGAAACGGACAACGGCAAATCTTTGGGAGCGTTAATGCATGCTGGCCGCGCAAAACGTTAGCACCGGCATGCACACAAAAACCGTTTGCAAACCATCACGAGATTATCGCCGCTTCCAATGTTCACAAATGAACGTTGCCGCGTGGGGTCAGCAGTTATCGTGTCCCGTCCGGTTTGGCTTCGCCTCCGTTCCGGACAGGGCGAGCCTCCAGCTTACCCGCGCTAGGGTAGCTGGAGCGCCTTCGGTGTCGGCTTAGGCGCTAAGACCGGGGGTGCCACGTAGGTCCTCTTACTCGAGGCGCGGCGGGGTCGACCCCTGTTTGTACAAAAGTGAACACATAACCGCAGAACGACTTGACGCACGCGTCACGGAGCGTGGTTCATGAGTGAGGGAGAACAACGCAAGGAAAAGCGCGTCGCTTTCGAACGTCCGATCGAAGCTCGCTTGATGGCGATCGACGGCACGTGGCAGCGCGCCTGCAAGATCCACGACGTCTCAGAACTGGGCGCAAAGCTGATCATCAATGGTGCGGTCACGGATATCGGACAGAAGGAATTCTTCCTCGTCTTGTCACCCGTGGGCTTGGCTTACCGACACTGCGAACTCTCCTGGGTGAACGGTGAGTTCGTGGGCGTTCAGTTTCTCAACCGGGGCATAGCTTCGAAAAGAGCGCGCCGCGGCGAAACGTTGGTCAAGTAAGCATCCGGCATAGGGGCTCGTCTCCGTGCCGATAGATTGTATCGAATGACGCACAAGGGCGCAGATCGCCTTGCCGCGCCACGCCGCTGGGGGACATCAATGTCGCGAGCCCTACAATCGATCGTTGCTGGCTACGTTAAAGTAAAAGACCGGCGCGCGCTCGAAGGGCTGCTGGCGCATCGACGTGGAATGCTAGCCCAGCTTCAGGCGGTCACCGCCATCAACGCCTCCGCCGCGGTTCAGACGGTCGAGGACGAGATCGCGATCATTGAGGCGGGATTAGAAGAGGTGAAGCCTCCGACTGGATCCCTTCCGGAGAACGACTGGACCTAAAAGAGGTTCACAGCTGCCCTCCCCCCTCCGCCGAAGTTGAAGAACGCGACCTACAAAGAAGATCCCGCCCATTGGCGGTCTGCCGACGGGTCATCCGCATCGTCCGCCACGTCGGCGGGGCTGAGATTATTCGGCGAGATCGTTACGGTCGCACTGCTTGCGCTGCCCGTGGGCATCGCTCGCAACCAGGCTTCAAAAGCCCCATGGCCTTCGCCTGCCGAAGAAAGCGGGCGCGCCGCGAAGAGCGGCCCACGGCTGACCTGCCTAGCCTAGATAAGACACGTCTTTCGCTCGCGATGCTAATTCAGCTTCGATCTTGTCAATCTCGGCTTGATTGCTCGCTATGAAGGCAGCGAGTTCGTCACGAGACATTTCGGAGAGCGACTTCTGTTGGGAATACTGGTCTTTGCGCGTAGGCACAATGTGCCCTGCTCTATCCAAGACCTTGATCGAAAGATCAGCTCGAACCCGAGCACTGACGCTTGCGTCCTGGAGCAGCGACTTCGCGACTCGATAAGCGAGAGGTGCTCCAACTACTGCAAGGTCAAGTTGGATTGATTCCGAAATCGCTGCAGCGACTGCCGGGAGCCGCATTGTCTTGTAAACCGACTTGGGATGGTATCCGGCGAGTTCGGCGGCCTCTTCGGGGCGCCGTCCTTCATTGACGATAAGACGCACCAAGGTGCGCTGTTGCTCGGATAGATCATAGGCGGCAATTGAAGGCACCGATATCCTCTTAATTTTCCCGGGCGGCATTGGCGGCGGCGATCAACCGGCGCAGCGGAACGCTGTTGAAGTTGGCATTCTGGTTCTTCAGCGGCCGCTCTAAAAGGTACGCTGCGATGTCAGGATTGAACCATGCGGCCTGCACGATCTGGTCGGCGCTCTCCCGGTTAGACGGCAGGAGCTCGAGCATCAGTTTGAACCGTTTGATGAGCCCGCCGCCGGCAAGGTCGCCCTTGAAGTGGCGCACAGCCAGTTGCGCCCATCCCGGGATGCTCATCTTCTCAGCGGTATCGCTGCCAACAGTCGCTCGCTTCTCGGCTTCCTTAAAGTACGACAGGATCTTATGAGCCTGCCTGAGATTGTTCATCTCTTCGGGCGAGTAGACCTTTGCGAGAATTTGCTCGTTGTCCTTGAATTCGCGCGCCAGCCGCGCGAAGTGCACCTCCAGCGTATCTCCTACTTGGCGGGTGCCTTGGATCTTGTCCGCAAGAACCTCGGACACGGCCGCCTTCCAGCCGCGGGCCGCCTGCTCGTCCTTCCCGATGACGTCTTGGATTTCCTTCAATTTTGCGTCAGCGCCGTATTTGCTCCCAAGGAGCTTCTTCGCAACATCCCGCGGGTCCTCGCGGAGCAGCGTGCCTACCGCCGACCGGTCTATCTCGGCTTCGGTTGCCTTGCGGTTCGCGCGTGCCGCCTCCAGGTCCGCCTTGCTTTGTGCAGACAGCTGCTCTCCACGTCGCGCGGCCGCGACGATGTCATCGAACTCACCTCGCACCGCGGGAAATTGCTCGAGGATATCCGCAAAATTTCGGGCCCAGGCGTTCGCCCTGATTGAGTTCACCGTGCCATCCACGTTGAGAGCTGACCTAGCAAAGTCGGACCGCAGATAATCGCGAAGCGCCGCATGAGCATCCCGCGCCGCCGGCGCCCCCTCGAGCGCCCGCGTCAAGCTAGCTGCCTTCTCTGGCGAGGCCAAGAAACGGTCACCAGTCGCGCTCGGCGGGGTGGCGCCACGATTGAGTTGGCCATCAACGTTCTGGCCGCCGCGATCAAGCTCACGGGTGAAGCGCGCCATTTCATCTCTTCGCTCGGGGCGGAAACGCTCCGCGAAGCGCTGATAGTTGGCGTTGGCTTCTGAATAGCCAGGCGCGTCCTCAAGAGTTCGGTTGATCGCACTGCGCAGCCGGCCGAGGTTGTCGGCTAAATCAAAATTGCCGGAGGTTTGCGCGCGCTCCTGAGCTGGGCCGATGAACTTCCGGAGGTCCGCCAGATCGCCCCCGAGCGCTGTGCCGGGCCCACCTACATTGACCATCCGGCCGCTTTCCGGTGGGTGCTCGACCATTTGCGGTCGAAGGGCGTTCAGCCGCCTCATGAAATCCTCTGGCAGCACACCGGGCGCCAGGCCATTCGCGTTGCCGCGGATCCGGTCGATCGCCGAGAAGATGGTGTCGGCCGGAAGCTCATCCGCACGGCCGGGAGCGTTGTCGAACAGCCGGTTCTTCTCGGTGCGCGCGGGGATGTACGTCCTCTCGACGAGGGCCTCGTCCAGGCGACGGGAGGCATTCGCCTTAACCTCACTGTTGCCGAGCGCCCCGAACGGCTGTCCCTGATCCGCTCGAATACGGTCTACTGAACGGTGCACCTCTTCTCTCTGGAGGATCTCGTTCTCTGCAGCGCCAATTCGCTCATCTCGGGTCTGCGCGGCGCGGCGCATGACGGCCTCTAGGTCGGCCCCCGGGTCTCGCATGGCCTCGACACGCTCAGCCGCAGCGCCCTTTACATTCTGGTCGCGCTTGATGAAATCCGGCGCTGACTTGAGGCGCGCTCCCTGCTCTGCCGCGATGAGACCGGGATCGCCTGACAAGAGCCCCGATGTCGGCATGGCCGAACTCTGTAGCGGCGAGGCGCCTTCCTCTACCGGTCTCGCCAAAGCTGCCGCATTCTCGCGGATATCTTGCGCCAGCGCGCGCGGCGCGCCGGACGCAGCGTCCTGGATCTTCGCAGCCGCGCGGGCGACATCGGCTACGCTGTACGGCGCTCGCGTGTTGGGATTGAGCGGGATAGG
The DNA here is from genome assembly GCF_003957705.1 of Bradyrhizobium sp. LVM 105. Lineage (NCBI taxonomy): Bacteria > Pseudomonadati > Pseudomonadota > Alphaproteobacteria > Hyphomicrobiales > Nitrobacteraceae > Bradyrhizobium > Bradyrhizobium sp. LVM 105. The sequence continues at coordinate 7,892 of NZ_QZMV01000020.1, forward strand.
CGCTGGAGCGGAGCTGAACGACCGCGCCGCAATGTTGCGGATTGCGCCTGCGATGCCCTCGGCGGTGCCCTGAATGGAGTTCGCGCCAACGGCCCCGACCAGCGGCGCGACAATGTTCGCCACCTGTTTTGGTATTGTGTCCCCAACCACGGCGTGCTCGGGGACATAGTCGTCAGCGGCATTCACCGCAACACCCGAGCCCATGCCCCCGATCGTGTCGCCGACAAGCGTCCGCGCAGGCGCCTCGGTGTACGGCCGAGACAAGTGGTCCAGGACGCGCCCGACGGCCGTGTCGGCCCGCGTTGTCGCAGCGGCGACGCCGGGAGCTCGAGCGGCAAGCATTGCGCCGGTACCGAGCGCCTGGGTGCCGAAGCGATTGACGTTGTAGCCGAGTTTCTCCCCCGGAGACATCTCGCTCTCAGGAATCGAGAACGACCCGGTGACCTTCTCGACCAGCTTGGAAGCTGGCGTGGACATCGGAATGTTCGTGCCGAGCAACTTGTTGATGCCGCCCGTGACCAGGTTCTGCGCCCCAGCTGCGAGGTCGAATGGTCCTGTCACAATGTCCGTGATCCCCTTGCCGACGCCTTGAGCGCCGACGGCGAGGCTGTGAAGGGCACTCGGAGCGGTGTTTGGCTTAGGAGCTTCCGGCGAAACGTAGATGCGGCCTTCTGGCGTCGTGACCGGAGCCGCGGGCGCCGCGAAAGGATCGTGGTCTACGGGGACAAGTCTCAGCTGCGCCGGTGCGGCTGCCGTTGGCGGCGCTGTGAACGGATTTGCATCCGGAGACGCCGCCCACGGATCGTGATCCACAGGCACAAGCGTTGGCTTGCGATCAAGTGTGTAGCCCGGCGGCAACGGCGGGATACGCTGCGGCGCGGCCGCTGTGTCGGGAGCGCCAATCAGCGGAATTCGACGATCGGACGTTGGCACGTCGCGCATTGGCGGCGAGCGCGGCAGCGAGCTCAATGCGCGCTGAATGTCCGCCGACGTGAAGTCGTCGGGGAATTCGTGTTGCTGACCTTCGAAATCGATGAGTTGAGGCATCCTAGTTGAGCCTTGATGATGTAGTAACAACGGTCATCAGTAACGCTCGTAGAACGTGAGCTCGCCGAGCCAGGCGTTTCCGCCCGTCGTGCCGGACTGGTAGACGATGCGCCAGTAGCGATGCGCACCGAAGTCACCGATTTGCTTGTCACTGAGTTGCGACGTTCCGGCGTTTACCGTGATCGTGCTGGCCGTCGTGAATCCGGACGTCAAGTTCGTGTCGCTGTATTGGATGGCGAACACAACGCTTGCGCCAAAGCCGTTCGTCGGTGCCGTGATGGTCCGCACCCGAGCTATGCTCTTTGCCGCGCCAAAATCGTACGCGGCATGGGTCGATGCTGTAAGTCCTCCAGGATCCGCCGCCGGCGTCGCATCGTTGCTGTCGTAAAGTTGCGCTTGCGCCGCGCCGCCGGTAGCAAGCGTGAAGGACGTATCGACTGCGGACGGCGAGACGGCCCGCTGCGCGCGCCCCTCACTCCCGATCAACTGCGTCAAAGCGGTCATGACAGTCCTGACCCGGAGATCATCCATTTCGTGGAGGTGATCTTGATCGCGGTGGCGATGCCATTTGCGGCCAAGGTGCGGCTTCCGGTGGACCCTGTGCCGGCCTGCACCAAGGTGTCGGAAGTTATCGCGATTGTGACCGTGTTGATCTCGTTGATGAACGTGATCGCGGTCCCGATCGGGTAAGCGACGTTCGCGTTGCTGTCGATCGTGAACGTCCGCGGGTTGTTGTCAGAGGCCGGGTGCAGAATGTGCGTTTGCGCATCGGCTAACACTGTGGTGTAAGCCGCCGATTTGATGCTCTGCGGAATGCCACTGTAGGATTGCGCCTGCGAAGCCGATGTAGCCGCCGCAGTTGCGCTGGTCGCGGCATTCGTCGCCGACGTCGAAGCACCGGATGCGGAGCTGGCGGCCGCATCAGCGGAAGCTGCCGCATGTGTTTCACTCGTCGCCGCCGCAGAAGCCGCAGCCACCGCATCGCCGCGTGCAGCTAGAATTTCATCCGCCGAAGTCGTGTCGCCTATGCTGGCTTTCACACTCGTGGAGAGCTGGTCGAAGCTAACCGCGCCGTTCATGATCGCGCCGTCTGAGCGCAAGCTGGTCTTCAGGAAATCAACGATCTCGCTGGTCGAGAGCGCTGCCGCGTTAAGATCGGCATGAACGTGATTGGCGGGCAGCGGCTTCGACGGGTTCGCGTTCTGATATGAAATGTAGTCGTATTGGCGCGTGTATTTTGTGGGATATGACATCTATCGCCGACGGGGTGAGAGGATGTGCGCGGGATTGCGAGGTGGGTGCCGTCGGCGAAGCGGCGTTGCGTCCGTGGGATGAATTATGACTCTGGAGTAGTAAGCGGAAAGTTACGGCTGCCCACGTCGTTTACTGACTTAGGCCCGCCTTGCTTGCTGGTCTGCACCCCCGTTGGACTGATCCATCATTCTGAGGACACGCAGATTTCCACATGCCTGTAGGCTTGCAATGAGAGCAGCCCTATTACAGTTTCTGCGCTGCGAAGGTGCGGCGTGATGCGCCGCAACTAGACCGCCACTTTGCTGCGTTGCGCCTGGCGCATCTCGGTACCAACGTCGCCAATACGGTATGCATTCACCGTTTTGTGGACACATCAAAGTCTGTTCAGGAACACGCCTGAGAAGATCGCATTGTCCTCTGCTCGACAATGTATTGAGGTCTACCATGCGTACTCTTTCTAGAATAGTCGCGATTGCAACCGTACCGGCTTGGATGTGCGCACATGCACACTCTGCTGCTGCACAGGACTTCAATGATAGATGGTCTATCATTCCAAAGGCACACGCCGAGCCCGCTCCTGAAGCACCGGAGCAGACCAATCAGAGCCCGCAGACGCGACCTGCTACCGAACAGGAGCCGACGCGCAGTTCGGGAAATCGATCAGCGTCTCAATCCTTCAACCGAGTGTTTTCCGGGAAGGCTTCCTACTACTCATATTCGAAACGTAAGACGGCGAGTGGTACCACGTTCGATAGGAATGCTCTTACTGCTGCTCATCGCAACCTGCCGTTCGGCACGCACGTTCGCGTCACCGACATTAAGAGCAGCAAATCGGTGGTTGTTCGTATCACCGATCGCGGACCATGGGTCGGGGGGCGCGTTATTGACCTCTCGCTTGCCGCCGCTCGCAGCCTAGGATTCACCGACCGTGGCGTCGCCCATGTTCGCGCAGTGGTGCTTTAGCTGGGCGACGCAACGGATCAAGCATTACCGCGAATTGCCCGTTTTCATGAGACCTGCGAAGTTGCACGGAGAGCTCCTCGAAGCGAGCATCGACTGCCTGAACGCATCAACAGGTCGGCGCTCACTACTTGAGAGAGCGGCAGGAGCGCAATTTTCCTGGTGATAGTTCACTGCCGGCAGTTTGATGGCACCTCGCACAACCGCTAGCGTCCCAGGATATTTTGATTTGGGGAGATTTCTGTGCGCTTTTTGCTTTGCCTGCCTTTTGCGGCTGTTGTTTCCATGACACCCGCGTATGCCGCACCGCCGGCTAGCTGCGCTTCCAAGTTTATCGGCGAATGGCGGCATTCCGGAGGGAATAAGGGGACGCTTACCGCTGACGGAAGGGCCATCTGTAGCGAACACGCGGCGTGTCAGGCTGAGGGCACCTGGACCTGCTCCGGAAACAATTTGACCTATACGACCAGCCTGGGCTCGTGGGTGTACACGCTGCAGCCCGACGGTTCGATCACTGCCAACGGTGGTATAGCACGGGCCGTGCGCATCGGTAGAGCGCCCGCGGCACCGGCGAAGCCCCGCTCAGATTGGCTCGAGCGAAGCAGCTGCTGTCGGCAACCAAAGCTCACAGCCGGCTAAGCCGGCGAAAGATTGTAGCGGCGTCAGTGGAAAGGTGAACGGCGTCGAACTGAAGCCAACGAAATGCGATGACGCACCGCCGAAAGCCACTGCACTGGCGCCGGCGCCGACTGCTCAGCCAGCCAAACCAACGCCGGTTACCTCCGGCACGGTGGCCGGATCGAAGCGCGCCTTGGACGCAATCGCGGATATCTCGCCGGAGTTCAAAAAGGCGCTTGAAAATGCATCGCTCAGTTTGGACAACGCGAAGATTGACCCTTCGCGCGTCAAAGAACCGGTGGTCCAGGCTCCCGAAAAGCGCCCCTCCGCGATCGAAGCAAAGGCAGCCCCGGAAACGCCGCTGTCTCAACAGACCACCGACGTTGCTCAAGAACAGCCGAGAGAGATTACCGACCTTGACCCGGAGGACTACGCGAAGAAGTGCAGAGATGAATCCTTCGAAAGCGGCCTCAAGAGCCTGAAACATGATATCGCCGCCGCAACCAAAAGCGTAACGCTGGAACGTGATCCGAAAAACAAGAAGACAGCTCGCGGGCTCAAGTTCTACTTAGAAAAATACAAGCTGGTGAAGAAGGTGCTCAAGAGGTGCGCCGTAGAGGTCCTCAACAGGCAAGTCATCGATCCCATCGAACGAAGCGGGATTTTAGCCGACATTGCAGATGATCCTCAGTGAGCGAACCCTGGACTCTCTGGAATCGCAAAATTAGCGGAGCGGCTTTGCGGTCTTTGGAGTACGTGCGGCCGGCTCCCCCCTAGGGGTGGGTGGCGGGCCCTTGGGTTGGTACCGGCCGGGCGCCGCGCGCCGCTCTGTCGAGACATCATACGACGATCGCCGAACGAAGTCGCATCATTGACGAGTCTTTGACCTGAGCGCTGCAAACCCGACGGCTCATACTCGCTAATCTCTTGATCTTGTTTTTATATTGGAGTCGCAAAAGCCATTGCGAGACAGGCTTTTCTTGTATGGTCTCACGCGATTGCGAAACCCGACAAAAACGCGCAAATCGACAGAATGCGCAAACTGATCAAGCGCTAAGCTGTCTGGTTTTACGTTTAGACTTTTATCGACAAAATTTTCGTTGCTGAATTTTCGACTGAGCGCATCCTGATCGCGGGTCGAAAGCCCAAACATCAGCCGATAGCCATTCCGGTAAGCGGCGATCAGAAAATCTTGTCCAGGGGCCGCGCGCGTATGTCCAAGGCGCACGCCCAAAGGTGCGCGGGGCCGTCTGATGTCGGTCATTTCGCCCCTGGACTGCCGTCTTGCTCGAAAGGCAAAACATCATGCGCACCTCAATCGCCCTCCGCACCTCGACCCCATCGACCGATCTCGGCGCCCTACTTGCCCGCCGCGGCACCGACCTGATCCTGGCTATCGAGGACGGAAACGCCCTGATCCGCTGTCAGGTGAGCTCGGCGATCGCCGCAGCCATGCTGGCGCCGCTCAAAGGTAAGGCTGCCGGCCAATTCCGGGCGCTGCCGGGCAATCGCGTCGAGATCGACGCCGTGGTGACCTTGCCGTTGGCGTTGCGAATGATGGAAGCCAAGGCAGCAATGGAGAAAACGCTGCACTGAAACCGATGGCGGCGGGCGGCGGCAATGCCGCCCGAAAGGCCTAAGATCCGCGCTCGTGCTTCCCCGGTGCTTCCCCGTGGGTGGCGCGGGCGCATTTAGCGCGGAAAGGAGAAAGAAATGTCGTCGCAGTTTCAAGGGGTTGACTGGTCGGGGCAGCTGGATTCGAACCAACGACCTGCAGTACCCAAAACTGCCGCGCTACCAGGCTGCGCTATACCCCGAATGTCCAGCGAGCCCCGTCGATACACGCTTCCAAAGGCGCCAGCAAGCTCACAAACTGGCGCCAGCAAGGCTGCCAATGCCCCTCGCCTGCCTCCCTATTTGCTGCCGAACAGCGGATGACCGACGCGGTCGCCGACGCGGATGCCGTATTTCTGCACCGTTCCCGCCACCACCTCCAGCACGGCCCGGGCGGGCCCCCCTGACGAAATGATCCTTCTCGATAGCGGCTCAGTTTTCTCGGCGATGCGCAGTATGCGGCCGTCGGCGCGTATGAAGATCATGTCGAGCGAGACGTAGGTGTTATCCATCCACATCGACACCTCCTGCTCGGGGCTGAAGTCGAACAGCATACCTTTGCCGTCCGCGAGCTCCTTGCGGTACATCAGGCCGGTCTTCTTCTCCTGCTCGGTCGTCGCCATCTCGACGGAGAACACTTGCACGCCGTTCCGTGTGACGATCTCCAGCGGCTGGAAGCTGGCGGCGCCGGCAGGCGCGGTGGCGACAGCGCAGCCAGCGGCGACGAGGATGGCGGCAAGCCAGCCCTTCAGGGCGGACCAGACAGCCTTTCGATCAAAATTCATGGGAGACACTCAAGGCGTGGGACTAGAGCCAGTCCTTAAGCGGCGGTCGCCGGAAAAGCCAGAGGCGCGACGGCCTGCCATCGCGCCTCTGCTCACGATTGCGGGACTTGGAAGCTCGAGTGCGAGCCTGATCGCGCTTTAGTGCGACTGCAATCCCGGCGATCCCGTCTCGGGATGGATCTCGGCCGCCATCATGCCCTTGGAGCCGGGCCCGAAGCGGACCAGGACATACTGGCCGGGCCTGAGCTCGGTCATGCCGAAGCGGCGCAGTGTCTCCATGTGCACGAAGATGTCGGGCGTGCCCTCGCCGCAGGTCAGGAAGCCGAAGCCGCGCAGCCGGTTGAACCATTTGACCTGTGCCCGTTCCAGCCCGCTGGTCGGGGTGACCGTGACATGGGTGCGCGGCGGCAGCATCTGCGCCGGATGGATCGCGGTCGACTCGTCCATCGAGACCACGCGGAACGCCTGGTAACCCTTGGCGCGCTGGATGCACTCGACGACGATGCGGGCGCCCTCATAGGCGGTCTGGAAGCCGTCGCGCCTCAGCACGGTGACGTGCAGGAGCACGTCGGGCCAGCCATTGTCGGGAACGATGAAGCCGTAGCCTTTGGAGGCGTCGAACCATTTGATGACGCCGTGGACTTCGACGAGGTTGGCGCTGGCCTCACCCAACCCGCTGAAGGGATTGAGCCCGCTGTCGCGGCCGGCACCGCCGTGTTCGCCCGGCGTGATCCTCGCGGACGATACTCCCTGCCCGGGAACCCCGAGCTTCTTGGACTCAAATCCGTCCGACGACCCCATAACCCCGGACCCCACACTGCCATTGCAACCCGCCACATTGGCGGCGCTCGAATCACGCGTCTTAAGAGAATGTTCTCAATTCGACGCGACGCGAATCTTTCGACTCAAAAGATAACACTCCCGGTTGCGAGGCATAGACAAAAAAGAGATTCGCCGGAACCTATGAACAGCTTGCACGGCCGCGAATCAAATTGATGCCTCAATTACCGACAAAGGGCCCGAGCGTTTCGCCGATGTCGTGACGGATGACGAGGTCGGCGATGTCGTCCTGCTCGGTCGGCTCGCGATTGATGATCACCAGACGAGCACCGGCGTTCTTCGCCATCATCGGAAAGCCCGCCGCCGGCCAGACCACGAGCGAGGAACCGATCGCGATGAAGAGGTCGCAGGCTTGCGACAGCGCGGTCGCCCGCTGCATTTCGTCGTCGGGCATCATCTGGCCAAAGGAGATCGTGGCGGTCTTCACCGGCTCATCGCAGCCGGTGCAGTTGGGTGCGGCGCCCGCCGCGTCGAAGCGACGCTTCACCCAGTCGAGCGGATAGGCCTGTCCGCATCCGATGCATCGCGCATAAGTTGTATTGCCGTGAAGTTCAATTACGTGCTCGCCGGCGAAGCCGGAGGCCTGGTGCAAATTGTCGATGTTCTGGGTGATGACGGCGGGAACCTTGCCGGCACGATAGAGCGAGGCCAGCGCGCGATGGCCACGGCCGGGCTTGGCCGCCGCAAACACCTCTTCCATCGCGAAACGGCGACGCCAGGATTCGTCCCGAGCAGACTGGCTTGCGACGAACTCGCCGAAGTCGATCGGACGATAGCGCGTCCAAATTCCGCCCGGCGAGCGGAAGTCGGGAATGCCGCATTCGGTCGAGATGCCGGCGCCGGTGAACGGCACGATCACCTTTGCCTCGGCGATCATGTCGCCAAGCCGTTCAACGCCGCTCCGAAGATCCGATGCAATCATTCGCGGCCTCCCGATTCGCTTTGCCCTGTCAGCGACATGCGTAAGCGGCAAGATTGTTGACGCTCTTATCAAGCGCTAACGCGATGCGCTCGGCAATTTCTTCCGACCTTCGCATATCACAATCCTGCAATGCCTCTTCCCCATTGACGCCCCATTCGGGAGCATCAATGGATGTGTGAATGCGACTCAAGATGATGCGGCGGCAGTGCTTGAGTTCAGTAAACCCGAGGGGATGGCCATGACCGAAGACGAAGAACGCAAAGCCCGTGAGCGCGACGAGATCGCCGCCCGTGTCGCCGCCTTCCGTGCCACGCAGGAAAAATTCAAGCGCGAGCGTGAGGAATATTTCGTGTCGACGCTGGAGAATGCCCGCAAGGTCGAGCGGCCCTCGCTTTGGCCGTAACACGGCTCTGATCGATGCGCATGACAAAAAGCCCGGAGCATCGCTCCGGGCTTTTCGCTTGTCAGGGGTTACCCTTGTCAGCTGTTACCAATGGCGCCAGTGGTGATGGTGCCGGTAGTACGGTCCACCGCCATAATAGGCGTAGGGGCCAGGCCCGTAATAATAGGCGGGACCGTCATAATAGCCGTAGCGGGGGCCGTAATAGCCGTACGGGTGGGATGCTGCGACTGCGCCCGCGGTGATCGCGCCGGCGGCGAGGCCGAATGCGAGGCCCGGGCCGATTCCGCGCCCGCGTGCCTCGGCAGGCGCAGGGGCTGCAACCGCGGTCACGCCGACGGCTGCGACGGTGGCCAGAACTGCCAATGTCTTCTTCATGCTCTCCTCCTTCGCGGCTTGCCGGGACAACGACGGGCGCCTGCCATGGTTGCGCGCAGGTGCGGAACCGAGACTGCAAAAATGCCGATGGCGCTGGAACGAAATCGCCTGGCGCGCATTACCTCCTCAAGTGCGGGAGCCTCCGCCATCCGGTGAGGCAACAGCACGAAGACCCCGTCGGCGTCTCCGCGATGCCGGCGGGGTTTTTCAGTTTCACGGGAACAGATGGCAGCACACGCCAATGGCTGCCAGCGGGGCGGACGATCGAGGAGGAAGATTTGCCACTATCCGCTTTGCTGGCCCGTATCCGTAAATTGGTTCCCAGATCCGACGATCGGCATTACGACGAGATCGTGCGCAGCTTCGGTGTCGGCGCGCTGCACCCGCCGCCGACGCCGATGAGCGACCGCGAGCTGGCGCGGGCCATCGCCGAGTTCCTGAAGGAGCAGCCGTCGAGCGAAACCGTTGCGACCCTCGGCCGCCGCCTCGACCCCTCCTCTCCGGTCTGATCTGCTTTTTCGGCGGGAGCAAGGAACCAGGATTACGCGCGGACGTTGTATCCTTCTTCACGCAGAGCGGAAGAGGCCGACATGCCCGCCTGGCTCGAAATCTTGCTCAACCTGTCCGGCTATGCCGGCTTCCTGGCGCTCGCCTCGCGCGGCACCGGATGTCCGCAAGCGCCGGCCGACAATCGCAGCGACGAGCGCTAATTGGGTACGCCACGCTTGATCTCGTGCGCCACTCTCATTGACGTGCGCCGCCTCAATTGGCATGCGCCGGCTGGCCCGCCGTGCGCACTAGCCGGTCGGCCTTGACCGCAACGCGCGTGTCCTCGACCTGCGGTCGCAGCGAAAAGCTGACGACCACGAAAGCGAGACAGAACAGCGTGCCGACGATGGCGACGCGCCGGTAGGTGTGGCGGTCGCCCTGGTAAAAGGAAGGCTGTGAAAAAGGTGTCATGACAAAATTGCTTCTTGGCAAAGTCGTTTCTTGCTTGTCTTTGCCAGACACCTACCCCAAGCGGCGACAAGCGCAACGCGATTGGGCTTTTAACCTAACCGAATAGGGTTATCGGCTTTCGCGCAATCGATCGTTAGGAATTTCGCGATCACGAGTTGCTTTCCAGAATGCGAAGCGGAGTTACGACAGCGCTGCGAGCCGGCCGGCTTTGTTCCAGCTTCGACTCCTTTTCGTTCTCAAGGAACGAATCGGAGTCGGAAAAATCAGTGCGAAGCGTTTCCTAACGATCGATGAAAGCGCGCGACGCAACGTCTTCCGCCGCGAGACTCGTCGGCACGATCTCCGGCGGCAAGAATTTCGAGACGACCGCAAACACGATGACAATCTCGCGGCATGGCTCACATCGAAAGCTGTTGGCGGAAATCGCCGTCATCGGCTGGGCGCATCGCGGGCATGTCATGCAGGCCGAACGCTGACGGCACAGGTTCGTTCCTGCGCCTTCGTGCTCCCTGCTCGTTCTGCCCGCTGGCTCCCTGCTCGTTCTGCCCGCCGGCGCGGATCAGGCCGCTCGCTTCGCTTTGCTCTTCTCCGAGAAGCATTCCAGGATCTGAATGCGGAGCTCTTCTGCGGCCGGCCCCTCGAGCCTCCTGAGCTCGTTCCAGAGCCTGATCACTTCGCGCTGCTTTTCGACGGTCATGGGTCACCTCCTTGCGCTCGATCTAAGGGAGGCCATTAGAACAAAGAGGGAACAGAAAGTCCAGCGCGATTTCCCCTGCCATGTGGCTTTGAACCTTTTTGGCGCAGCGCGGACCCATGGGAGCTGGGGATTTCAGCGCCCAGTCATATGGCAGCGCCGCGGTGAACGAACATATTCCGTCACCGCGGCGCTGTTGCTTTTTGGATTTTCAACTTTAAGTTTGAGCTACGGCTGACGGCCAGGCGCTGAAATCCCAACGTCGTCAGCCGGAAGAGCCCCGTGCGAAAGCGCGGGGTTTTTCTTTTGTCGTCGCGCCCGGACGGGCCGACCTGCGCTCTCTGGCTTGTCCTGATCGTCGTGGTGATGTTCGGCATTGCGGTCGCCGAGCACCACCTTTTCGTCAGCCCTTGATCGCTGCGTCGTGTTCGGAAAGAGCGCGCCGCAACGATGTCGCTGCGCCTTAGACGGCGTCCTTGGCCACCTTCAGCGGCGAGGCCTTGACCGACTTGCTCGCGGGCTTGGCCGCAAACTGCATCGGCTCCTTGGTGAAGGGATTGACGCCCATGCGGGCTTCGGTCGCCGGCTTGTTGACGACCGACATCTTCACGAAGCCGGGAATGACGAACTCGCCGGACTCGTTGAGCTCCTTGTAGCCGACGGTGGCCATGTATTCGATCACAGACTTCACGTCGTTCTTCGAGAGCTGCGTGCCCTCGGCAATTGCATCAATCAATTGGGTCTTCGTCATCTTCGCCATGTCTGAATTCCTCTTGTGCGCGCGAGCAGCTTTTGCTGTGGACGCGGCCTGAAGCGCGGGGGGCGCGCTAGCTGATTTCATGCCTGAGGTCATGAAGTGACGGGGCTTAGACCCCATCGAGGCTGAAAACGCAAGCAGGGCTTCTGCGGGGTTCCCGACTTCCTGTGCAAGCTGCCGCAGAACCTGCCACTTTCCATTTGAACCATTTTGCCCCTGGCGCGTCTTATCATTGAAGTCCCTAAGCTTCACCCCACCAGAGAGCCCCGCTTTCCCCAGGCGGGGTTTTCGCTTTGCCTGCCTGGCAGAACGTCCCCGGCTGCTATAATGGCCTGAGGGTTTCTCGCGGGGTGCTCATGAAGATCGCTATCGTCATCGCAGGTTTGATCGTCGTTGCCGTCGCAGCCCTCGTCGCGATCCAGCCGAGCTTCCTGAAGCCTGCATCCCTCGCCGTCGTGAAGAAGTCCGACATCTTCGGCTTCTCGCCCGGGATGACATTCGAGGAGACCAGCAAGCTCGTCAGTCAACGCCATTATCTCTGCCGTCAGGGGCGCAGCTCGTACACCCTCGAATGCGATATCAACGGCGCCAAGGTCACGGTTGACGGCGACGCGACCGACGCCAGGCATCCGATCTGGCGCGTCAATGCGACATTGAACAATCCGGGGCCTCAGGATGCTGCTGTCAAATCGATCTCCGACCAGTTCAATGCGCAGGCCATCAAGGACCGGCAGGGATGGACCTGGATCGTCGGCCGCGGGCTCAAGCTGAGCTATGACGGCCACGCCTTGAACCTCGTGGACGAGGCCGCGGAGGCCAGGTTGCGCAAGGAGGAAGCAAAGCGCTGAAGCATGATCCGGAAAAGTGCGCGGCGGTTTTCCCAAAAGATCATGCTTGAACAGCAACCTGAAGCGCGATGGAGATTCATCCTCGGCGCAGCGCGCCTTGGAGCCTGACGTCACCCCGTCGTGAAACTTGTGGCTCGGCTCGCATTGTTGACACTTCAGTAACCCAACGAGGCCAAGCTCCATTCAGTCTCGTTGCGTTGGAGTATCCCCACAGTGCTTGATTTTGACGAGCTGCGTGAACTCGCGGCCGATGTGCGTGTTTTTGTCGAGCTCGCCGAGGACAAGGCCGAAGCGCTCAAAGCCGTCATCTCGGCCTATGACGTGGTCCTGGCGATCTTCCCCGCCGACGAGGGCATGGGTCTCCATGTCATCAAGGGCAGCGAGATCCTGGACCGGATCGCAAGATCAGGGAGCCATGCGGTCTACAGCCACACCGCGGTCGCGGTCCCCGATCTGCAACATGCGCAAGCGCTCAAGCTGCTGACGGCGCCGGTCGAACAACGGATCGCGGCCTAAAGCATGATCCGGAAAAGTGCGCAGCGGTTTTCCGAAAAGATCATGCTTAAACAACAACCTAAAGCGATGACGATTCGTCCCAATCGCATCGCGCTTTAGTTGCAGGCGCCGAGGATGTCTGCCTCGGCTGTCGTCCCCTGGGCGCCGCCGAGGGTCCTATCAGCGGAGCCGGTTCAGGACCAGGAGCGGGATCCACGATCCCAGCACCACGAAGGTCGCCATCGCCGCGACCACGACGTACTTCAGGGGATGTTGCGACGAGGCGAGCGAGCCTTCGAGGCGAAGGTAAGGGAGCACGGCCTCCATGGCCATTCCGATCAGGGCCACCGCCGTCAGGCCGCCCACGATCGATGCGAAGAGATTGACGATCCATCCCATCACGCCGCGCTTGTTCGACAACGCCTCGTAGATCGCGACCGCCAGCATCACGACGACAAAGACCAGCATGAAGCTCATCGAGCCGCCGACGCTCGACGTCGGGCCGAAGACCTCCAGCAGCAGCATGGCCGCCACCGCAAGCAGCGTGATCGTCTTCACGAAGCTCCCCTCATCCGTGCCCCAGCAGCAACACCGCAGAGCTGATCACGATACAACCGAGGCCGAAGACGACCGTCGCGATCTCGACGACATTTTCCAGGCCGAAGAACCTGACGACGGCGCTCCATGCGGCGGACAGAAGAATCTCCACGATCGCGCTGAGCAGGGCTTGAAGCATAAGAATTGGTCGCGGCGACGGAACTGGGGTTCGGCGACGGTGAGTTAAATTTAGCCGCTGTCACGCCCCTCACAATCTCCTCACCGAATATCCCCGCCCTTCCGGCTGTCACCAATCGAGACCGGCTTGTTGAGGAAATACTCGCGGTTGCCGGTCGCGGCTTCCGCGTACTGGTCGATCGCCACGATGATGGCCTGGACGTGGGCATAGCACCACCCTTCCCGCGTCGCCCGTCGGCGAACGTCCTCGAGCGCGGTCAGGAATGGCGACAGCTCTCTCTCGTCGTCGAACCATCGCCTGCTCACCATGTCCTCCCGCCCAGCACCCTGCCCTTAGCCGCGCGCGGCTGCGCCGCCTTCAGCGCGTCGCGCTCCGCGCAAAGACTTTCGACCTTCGCTTCCATTCGCGACAGCAGCGCTTCGGCCGAGGCCGTGCCGACGCCGGCCCGTTGCAGCTGGAGGATCTCCTTCCTCTGCCTGCCCATCTGGATGCGCATCCGTTCGATCTCCCGCCTGACATGGTCCAGGTCCGGCATTGTTCCGCCTCGCGAATTTTGGAGCTGGCTCATGAGAACAAAAACGGAACGAAGAGTCGAGTCCGACGTTGTACGGAGACGGAAAGGAGCCGCGTGATGGCCGACAACACCAGGAAGGATCCGAAGAACTGGGTTTCCGGAGACGACCCGATGACCGGAGCCCAGGAATCCTATCTCAAGACCCTCGCCGAGCAGGCGCACGAAAGTCCGCCCGAGCCGGAGCTGACCAAGGCCGAGGCCTCGGAGCTGATCGACAAGATGCGGCAAAAGGCCGGGCTGGACGAATAGGCCCCGGAATTGCGGAAGCGCCGAGCCGTGTGTATGCAAACGACATTGGGAATCGAAAATGCCTTATTTCGTTTGCGCCCGCGACGGAGCGGGCCAGATCATCTTGAAGCGGGACACCAGGGAAGCGGCCGAGAAGAAGGCCGCCGAGCTCCGCGACCTGGGCTATTTCGAAGTCGAGATCATTGCGAAGGGTGTTGAGAAGGCGGCGTGAGGGGCGGACGCACTAGCAGGTCATGATGACCAAGGAAGCCATCGGCCCTTTTCTTCGTGAACGCGTGGATGACTGTTCCGCTTAGGTGGGTGACGGTTCACAGAGAGAAACTACGAGATCGCGTATTACGGTGACAGCTCGTAGGATGGGTAGAGCGAAGCGAAACCCATCGATGGCCTGGTTGCGTGACGAAACATGATGGGTCTCGCAAGTGCTCTATTCATCCTGCGAGCTCACGCACGTTCTTCGGCGGCGACCCTCGGGCCTCACTCCCCCCGACTTTCAATAAGCGATCAGGCAATCAACGCACAACGGTGTCTTGAATGAAAACCGCACTTGTCTTCGGCGCAACCGGCTTCATTGGCTCGCATTTGCTGCGCGACCTGTTGGACAGTCCCGACTATTCGCGGGTTGTCGCAAGCCGCTGGCCGTGAGCCATCCGAAGCTCACGGTGCTGATCGGCGATCTCGCTTCCCTGCCCGCACTCAAGCCGCAATTGGTTGCGGACGAGATCTTCATCGCGCTGGGGACGACACGAAAGCACACGCCTGACGAGGCCGAGTACTACAAGATCGATCATGACTATCCGGTGTTGGCGGCCGAGATCGCCAGGGCGAACGGCGCGCGGTCGGTGTTTCTGGTCACGGCCGTTGGCGCCAACGCCGGCTCCGGCGTGTTCTATCTCAGGACCAAGGGCGAGGTGGAGCGGGACATTCTCTCGCTCGATTTCGAGCATACGCATATTTTCCGCCCCTCGATGATCCTCGGCGATCGCGACGAGGACCGCCCGCGTGAACGCCTGATCGTCGCGATATGGGGCGTGCTCAATCCGCTGCTCGTTGGCCCGGCCGACCGCTATCGCGGGCTCACCGGGAACGACATCGCGCACGCCATCGCCAAAGCCGCGCGGCATCAAACGGAGAAGGTGCGAATCTATCATTGGAAAGAGATGGCGGCACTGCTTCGAACGTGATGCAGTCCGAGCCGAACCGGCGCCCTTCACGCACATTTGCCGCGGTCCCCTGCCCCTCCTGCCCGTTTCCTGCTATTTCCTACTCTCGTCGTCCCGACCCAAGACAAAACCCTCCATCCGTTCCAGGGAGCAACAACCATGCGATACCTCCACACCATGCTGCGCGTGCGCAATCTCGATGTCGCGCTGAAGTTTTACCAGGATGCGCTGGGGTTGAAGGAGGTGCGGCGGATCGAGAACGACAAGGGGCGGTTCACGCTCGTCTTCCTGTGCTCGGCGGACGATCTCGAGGCGCTGAAGAAGCAGCCGCCGACGCGCGGCGCGCCGCTGGTCGAGCTCACCTACAATTGGGACGAGGAGACCTATGGCGAAGATCGCTTCTTCGGCCATCTCGCCTATGAGGTCGACGACATCTACGCAACCTGCGAGAAGCTGCAGAAGGCCGGGGTCACCATCAACCGGCCGCCGCGCGACGGCAACATGGCCTTCGTCCGCTCGCCGGACCTGCACTCGATCGAGCTGTTGCAGAAGGGCGACCCGAAGCCGCCGCAGGAGCCGTGGGCGTCGATGCCCAACACCGGCCACTGGTAGGCTCGCGGGACAGGAACAAGCGCTTAGCCCCGGCGTTCACCCTCCAGTGATGCGATTGGAGGAGGATGCGATGGCGAGAGGGCTGTTGCTGTGGATGATCGGCGTGCCGATCCCGGTGATCATTTTGTTGTGGCTGTTCTTCGGCCGCTGAGGGACAGGCTCAATTTTGCAATGAAAGCTCCGCCGCGTGCGGAGCTTTTTGCATGAGAGGCGCGCCGCAATCGCATCGCGCGCTTTGGGAAATTCGGCTATCACCCGCAACAAGCAAGGATGCCGTGGGAGAGGCCTAATGCCTGACAGCAAGCTGACGATCTGGGGCCGCGCCAATTCGGTCAACGTGCAGAAGGTGCTGTGGTGTCTGACCGAGCTCGATCTGCCCTATGAGCGCATCGATGCCGGCATGAGTCACGGCAGGACGCGCGAGGCCGAATATCTGGCGATGAATCCCAATGCGCGGATCCCGACGCTAGTCGAGGGCGACTTCGTGCTGTGGGAATCCAATTCGATCATGCGCTATCTTTGCCTCGCGCATGGACGTGGCACGCCGATCTATCCGGAGGCGCCGAAGCAGCGCGCCTCGGTCGACCGCTGGCTGGACTGGACGCTGTCGACGGTGCAGCCGGTCGACCGCCCGGTGTTCTGGGGCATCGTGCGCACGGCGCCCGCCGAGCGCGACATGATCCAGGTGCAGCGCGATGCCGACGCCGCCGCCGAGGTCTGGGCGATCGCCGACCGCCTGCTCTCCTCGCGCCGGTTCATGGAGGGCGAAGCATTCACGCTCGCCGACATCGCGCTCGGTTGTTATGCGCGGCGCTGGCTCGGCGTCGAGGGCATCAGCCGGCCGGCGCAGCCGCACCTGACGCGCTGGCTCGCCGAGCTCGGCAAGCGGCCCGGATTTGCACAACATGTCGCACCGCCGATGTCGTGAGCCGGCGGCGCCTAAGTTGCGGTGAGAGCGCGATGAATCCGCGTTTCGGCGCAAGCCTTCGCCGTCACCTCGGCGCTTGACGGCTACTGTGCATGGGGTTGTTTTCGCGTTTTTGTCTTGGGCCTGGTTTGTCTGGGCCTAGCGCCCGCCGCGCTCGACCAGCAGCACGCCGACGATCAGCACCAGGGTCACCACCGCGGTCGCCAGCCGCGCCGTCCAGCTCAGGCCGCGGCCGACCCACCACAGCAGCGCGCAGTACATCACGACGGGAACGATGAGGTCGAGGCGCAGCAGATCCGGTGACATCGATCGGCCTTTAGCGCCTGACGGTGGTGTCGACGCTGATCGCGCCGTCGATCTTCACGCAGGTTCCGGTGCCTTCGACCATGACGAAGTGCGGGCCATAGGAGGCGCAGGAGCTTCCTCGGGCCTTGCCGGCCGCGCCCTTCAGCGGCGCGGCGGTCGCGCCTGCCTGCGGCCGCTCGGCAGGCGGCAGACGCAGGGCCTCCGCTGCGGCAGCGGACGTGACGATCAACGAGATCAGAACGAGGAGCTTCGTGCGCATGGCGGCGTTCTAGCCCGGACCGGCGCAGCGCGCCATCGGGGCGGCCATACCCGGCGATCAGATGAACTTGATGCCGGCCGATTTGCCGCGGCGCCAGACCACCTGGCAGCTCCGCCCGGTGCGCGAATCGCGCGCGAAGGCGAGCCGGATCACGCCCGGGAGCTGGCTCGTGTCCTCGTCCAGCGTGATCTTGGCGCCGGAATCCGAGATGTCCTGGACCAGGCAATGCCGCGCGGCGAAGCCGCCGTCGAGCGTGATCCAGGCGTGCTTCGAGAGCAGCTTGCGGGCTGCTCGCTTTTTCGGCGGTGGCATTGGCGAGAGATCTCCCTCCCCAGCGCTACTCAGGGACCCCCTAACAAACCGTTGCAATCGCCTCCTGATCGTCCCCGGATCGGCGCTGTCCACCGGGGCCAAAAGACCGGCCCGACCGGCTTGCCCGGAGGCGGAAAGGCCACTATACGTTCGCCCGCTGCAAGCCGCCGGGCCCTGTTCGGCCGGCCAGCGGCCGTGCCGGGAACAACGGCAGGGCCCTGCGTTTGCTCCCTTCGTCTATCGGTTAGGACGCCACCCTTTCACGGTGGAGAGAGCGGTTCGATTCCGCTAGGGAGCGCCAGTGCGCAGGCGATGAACGCGCCGCATCGGCTGCCACGGCGACCGAACGGCAATTTCCGCTGCTTCCGCATGAACCTCCCCACCGCTCGCCACCGACCAATGTCGGTTGGAACCGGTCCTGGCCCATGGCGCAGCGCTACCCCGAGATTGAAGGTTTGCCCGGTGCGTCCGCACTGACGCCGGACCTTCCGCCATGGCTGGGCCATCCCCGCCCGCATCCATCGGACCTGCGTGCCAAGATGCTGGAGCACATGGCCCGCGCCGGATCGCGTCCGAAGGCCGATCTCGCGCCGGCCGCGCCGGTGCCGTCAGGCGGGATCGCTCTGGATCTCCTCAGCGATGTCGTCGGCCACGTCATCCTGTTCGGCGTCGTCGCCCTGCTCTTCCAGTCGCGCGTTCCTCTCTATTTGGGGGCGTTCATCTTCCTAACCGACGGCGGTCGCATCGAAAGCGCGCTGGCAGGGATCGGCATCCGCCTCGAGCCCGAAACGATCGGCGCAGACATCGTCAAGCGCTCCGCATTCTGGTTCGGATGGTTCGCGTTGCTGGCCGCCTTGAAAGGCTCCGTCCCCGCCTGGCTCGCGCCGTGGCTGCCGCCGGCGGACTCCTGGTCTTTCCTCGCCGGCATCGCCCTCCTGCTCGCCGTCGTCGAAGCATTCACGGCGCTCGCATTGCGGCGCGCGTTGTCGCAACTGGGATTGGAGATCAGCCCGAACGGCCTGACATGGACGACGATCCAGTTCGCCGTGGCCGTCGGCGCATTGGCCTTGCTGGTGCTGTTCGGATCTTCCTAGGCAGCGCGGTTGCTCCACCGCGCCCTCAATGACGAGGTTGTGAGAAAGCTTCCAGCAAAGCGGGTCCTTATGCCGCGCTTTTTCCTGCGTCGTCGAGGCGCGCATTTACCGGAAATTTACCCCCGCTTCTGAGCGCAGGTATCATTTACTTAGAATCTGAGCGCTACCGTGGAATTACGGAAACGATCCCAGACACGATTGGCGCGCATGTCCGTCACAGAGTTCCTCAGGCAACGAGCAGTGGACGTCGCCGTGAACGGCAGCTACTCGCTGCCGCGCTGGTACGATTGCGAGGGCAAGCTGCGCACCTTCGCTTGCCGCACCAAGCGCGTCTCACCCTTCCGCATGATCGTGGACGTGCCTGTCGTCGGCAAGGTCGGCGAGCGTCTCACGTCCTACTTCCAGGATTTCGGCGAATTCCAGTGCACCATCAGCGCGACGCTGAAGGCCGGCTTCCTGATGGAGCTGGACATGACGCGGGCACGGCGCGCCTGGATGTCGGAGAAGCTGACCTGGCTTGAGAAAAAGCAAAAGGACGACAGCATCCAGGAGCTGCGGCGTGATGCGCGCTTCGTTCCCCAGGTCTCGCACACCTTCCTGACGTTCGCCGACGGCAGCACCCATCCCTGTTTCATCATCGACGTCTCCACGGCCGGCGTCGCCATATCCTGCGAGTACGACCCGCCGGTGGGAACCGCGTTGGCCGTCGGCGCCTGCGTGGGGCGGGTCATCCGCAAGTTCGACAACGGCTTCGCGGTCAAGTTCGCCGAGAAGCAGGCGCGGGACGACGTGGTCCGCCTCGTTGCGCGCTCGCCGCTGCAGCAATCGGCTTGAGCCGTCCAGCCCCCGCATCGCCGCCCTATCGCCGCCCCATTGCGGGATCAATTTTTGACGGTCCGTGCCTCACGCCGGACGTCATTTGCGGACTCGCGATCGGGGGACCGGATGGCAGTCAACAACATCACAGTTGATAAGATTACCTGGGACAGGGTCGGCCGGGTCACCGTGCCCGGACGCTACATGTACACGTTCGGCTGGCTGACCATCACGGCCGGCGATCTGGAGATCTGGAAGCTCTACCCACAAGCCGCGTTCACGCTGCTGGCGCAGCCGGGTGATCCGGACACATCCCCGGGCGGCGAGTTCCATCTCGGCGCTTTCGACGTCGCCCCCGAAGCGCCGCCGCCGTTCACCACGCACTGACGGCGGCAAGCGCCGGCCGAGAGCTCGAACAGGGGCAGACGCGCCGGATCGCTTTCGCCGCCCTGCAGGAACTCAAACCGCAATTAGCGGGCCTGCCGGCTGTCCACCTCCGGCCTTGCCTTCGGCGCTCCACCGCGACAGATGGAGCAAGCTGGCCAGCGACTCAAAGAAACCTGCGCATATTATTGATCTGGCTTACCAACGTGCTCCGGTCTCGGAATACGCGGCCGTTGCCATGGCTGACGAACTGGTACTGTGATCCAATTGATTACGCTTGTATTCTCCAGCCGGCAGGCGACCGCAGATGAACGGGAGCTGTCGCGCGCGTTAAGTGAGCCGACAGCGAGCGCATGACACATGGTCGCATCGCTGAATGTAGATTAGCGAACCAAGGGAACCTATTTTCGGCGCCGATGTACCTGATCGAAGCGTTGCCCACCGTCATCGGAACTGCTGCCATCGCCCCGGCGCTGCTGATGCTGTGGCTCGTCATCGCCGCCGAAGAGCGACCCGGCCCGCCCGCTCAGGTCTGGACCGCGTTCCTGTTAGGTGCGGCCAGCATCTCGTTGCTGGGCCTCGCCCGAGCCCCCTTCGCCAAGATGGTCGCAGCCCCCGACGACCCCTGGGCGGCGCTGGCCATGCATTCGATCTTCGGCGTCGCGCTGCCCGAGGAGGCGGTCAAGGTGATCGCCATCGTTCTGATCTCCTCGACCAAGCGGCGGACCTTTGCCAATCCGATGGACACCGTGGTCTATGGCGCCGCGGTCGGCCTCGGCTTCGCTGCTTACGAGAACCTGGCTTATCTGGTTCAGCACGCCGAGATGTGGCGCTCGCTGGCCGCCTTGCGCAGCGTACTGACCGTGCCGTTCCACGGCGCGCTCGGCATCATCGCGGGCGCCTACCTGACGATCGCGCGCGCCGGCACGGCGCTGGGCGCGAACCGCCACCATCGCGACTGGGCGCGCCTCTCCAGCCGCCTCCTGATGCTCGCCGGCCCGCTCGCGCTGCATTCGGCATTCGACTTTCCGCTGCTGACCTTGCAACGGATGCCCGATCTCGACCCGACGCTGCGGATGTGGCTGGGCGCGGCCAGCCTGCTGGTCGGCTTCGGCTCGATCGCCTTCGCGATCCGCCTGGTCCGGCGCGTCGCCCGCCACCACGCCCCCCGGACCGATGTCGCGCGGGAGCGGCTCAGCCAACTCCGCCGGATGTGGGCGCTGCTGCTCGCCGGCGGCGGCGTCGGCTTTCTCGGCCTCGCCTTCGTGCTGACCTCGATCCATCACTGGCTGATCAATCCCGAGCGCAACCTGACGCTGGCCCTGATCCCGATCGGCTTCGTCTCGATCCTGCTCGGCCTCGCGCTTCTGATTGTCACAACCGCGATCTACATTCTCGGCCGCAACCGCATCCGTACCAGCGCGGAAGGTTTTTCGTCGGCGCCCGGCGGCGGTTGATCCACCGCATGGCGAGCGCGCCGCGCGCATACTAGATTGAGCACCGACCTTTCGATCTGGAGCCTGCCGATGACATCGCCCGAGGAGTTTTCGCGGCTGCAATCCGCCATGAACCAGACGGTCAAGGCGCATTGGAAGGCCTTCCTGTTCGAAGGCATCCTGCTCGCCATTCTGGGCGTCGCCGCGCTGATCCTGCCGCCGCTCGCGAGCCTTGCGATCGCGATCTTCCTCGGCTGGATGTTCCTGATCAGCGGCATCGGCGGGCTGATCGTGACCTATTGGGCGCGCAACACGCCCGGCTTCTGGTGGTCGCTGATCTCGGCTGCGCTCGCCGTGCTCACCGGCATCCTGCTGCTGGCCCGGCCGATCCAGGCCGTGCTGACGTTGACCATCGTGCTGGGCGCCTACTTCCTTGCCGAAGGCGTTGCCACCATCATGTACGCGCTGGAGCACCGCCGCGAGTTGAGCAGCCGCTGGTCGTGGCTGCTGATCTCGGGCCTCGTCGACATTGCGATCTCGTTCATGGTGATCACGGGGCTGCCGAGCTCCGCAGAATGGGCCATCGGCATCCTCGTCGGTATCAACCTGCTGTTCGGCGGCGCCAGCCTGATCGGCATGGCGCTGGCGACGCGCAACAGCAACACCTGACGCGCCCCGTCGCCTGCTGCGCCGATTGGGGGGTGACAACCCTCGAACGGCACGCTATATGGCCTGCCATGATCACCGTCGCCACCAGCTATTTTTGGTATTTTAGCTACGACAGCTCGCTGGCGGCAGGAGGATCGCGCTCAATCTGAAATATTGCAGCAAACGTCCGAACAAGCCGCCAGACCTGGCGGCTTTTTTATTGGCCGGCAGGTTCGAAACAAACAGGAGCCCGCCGTGCTGAGCACGACCGACGATCTTCGCATCCGCGAACTGAAAGAACTGAGCACCCCGGACGAGGTGATGCGGGAGGTCCCGCGCACGCTCACCGCTACCCGTGTGGTCATGGCCGCGCGCAATGCGATCCATGCCATCCTGAGCAGCCAGGACGACCGTCTTCTGGTCGTCGTCGGCCCCTGCTCGGTGCATGATCCCAGGGCCGCGCTCGATTACGCCGAGCGCCTCGCCAAGATGCGCGAAGACCTCGCCGATCAGCTCGAGATCGTGATGCGGGTCTACTTCGAGAAGCCGCGCACGACGGTCGGCTGGAAGGGCCTGATCAACGATCCCGACCTCGACGGCAGCTTCGACATCAACAAGGGCCTGCGGCTGGCGCGCAACGTGCTGTCGGCGGTGAACAATCTCGGCCTGCCCGCCGGCACAGAGTTTTTGGACATGACGACGCCGCAATACATCGCCGACCTCGTGTCATGGGCCGCGATCGGCGCGCGCACGACCGAGAGCCAGATCCATCGCGAGCTGGCGTCCGGGCTGTCGTGCCCGGTCGGCTTCAAGAACGGCACCGACGGCAATGTGCGGATCGCGGCAGATGCGGTGAAATCGGCATCGCATCCGCATCATTTCATGGCCGTCACCAAACTCGGCCGCTCGGCGATCGCCTCGACTGCCGGCAACGAGGATTGCCACATCATCCTGCGCGGCGGCAGCAATCCGAACTACGATGCGACAAGCGTTGCGGCGGCCTGCAACGAGCTGACCAAATCCGGCGTCGCGCCGCTGGTGATGGTCGATGCAAGCCACGCCAATTCGAGCAAGAAGCCGGAGAACCAGCCGCAGGTCGCGGCGGACATCGCCGGTCAGATCGCCGGCGGCGAGAACCGCATCATGGGCGTCATGATCGAGAGCAATCTCGTCGCCGGCCGCCAGGACGTGGTGCCGGGCAAGCCGCTCGTCTACGGCCAGAGCATCACCGACGGTTGCATCGACTGGCCGACCACAGCCACCGTGCTCGAGCAGCTCGCCGACGCGGTCGAGGTCCGCCGCAACAGCCGTCGCGCCGGTTTGCACGAGCGGTCGGCATAGCCCGTCACAATATCGCGGTCGCTCTCCTCACTTCTCCCCGACGGGGAGAGGTGAGCCCCTCAGCAGCCACGGCAGATGCTCTTGATCTTCTTGTCGAGTGCCTGGTTTTCCTTGCTGAGCGGATCGTTCGGATCGCTCACAGTCTTCTCGTTCGGCACGTCCGAGAGGCGCGGCTGGCGATGGCCCACGGGAGCCTGTGGCACAGATCCCGAGCTGGCGCCACCCGACGTCGATCCCTTGGGGCCGGTCTGCGCAATCGCCGCGCCGCCGAGCAAGGCCACAAGCGATGCTGCGAGCATGATCTTCTTCATATCCGATCCTCCATTCAAGCCGCCGCTTCCCACCGCTCAGGTCTCAGGCGGATAGAGATGAACGTCGCCGCAATAGTCGACGATACGATAGCTCTTTTTCGATTCCGCTTCACGTGCATCGGCTGCGGTATTTTGCTCTGCCAAGACATAATTAGGCCCCACGGGCGATTTGCCGGCGCCGCCGGGAATGTCGATGACATAGTCCGGCTGACACAGCCCTGACACCCGTCCGCGCAATTGCCGCATCAAGTCCTGCCCCTCGGCCAGCGTCGTGCGCAGATGCGCCGTGCCCGGCGCGAGATCGCCGTGATGCAGATAATAGGGCTTGATCCTGCATTCGACGAAAGCTCGCATCAAATCCGATAGAGCGGCGATGTTGTCATTGACCCCGCGCAAAAGCACGGACTGGCTCACCAGCGGAATGCCGGCCTCGACGAGCCGCGCGCAGGCGGCGCGCGCCGGCCCCGTCAATTCGCGCGCATGGTTGGCATGCACAGCCACCCAGGTGGTCGCGCCTTCGACCTTGAGCGCCGCAACCAACTCGTCGCTGATGCGGGCGGGCTCGGCCACAGGCACGCGGGTGTGAAGGCGGACGATCTTGACGTGATCGATGGCGGCGAGGTCGGCCATGACCTCGCCCATCCGCCGCGGCGACAGCATCAGGGGATCGCCGCCGGTCAGGATCACCTCCCAGATCTCGTGATGCGACCGGATGTAATCGATCGCCGCGCGGTAGGCACTGTCCGACAGCGCGCTCTCCTTGCCGGGCCCCACCATCTCGCGGCGGAAGCAGAAGCGGCAATAGACCGCGCAGACGTGAACGAGCTTGAACAGGACGCGATCGGGATAGCGATGCACGATGCCTGATACTGGCGAGTGCGGATGATCGCCGATCGGATCGGCGTTCTCGCCCGGCTGCATCTCCAGCTCCGCGGCGGTCGGAACGAACTGACGGGCGATGGGATCGTCGGGATCGGACGTGTCGATCAGTTCGACCAGCGCCGGCGTGATCGCGACCGCATAGCGCGCAGCCACGCGCTCGAGCGCGGGCAGCGCTGCGGCCGGAGCAAGATGCTCGGCCACAAGTTCCGCCGGCTCACGCAAGGTACGGGCAAGATTGGTCTTCGTCATGTCTCACTAGACGTTTCATTTGCTGGCGGTGTCCACACCACCTGGTCAATTCGCGATGCGCCGCTCGCCAGCATCACCAGCCGGTCGAAGCCGAGCGCGACGCCGCTCGCCTCCGGCATTGCGGCAACTGCGGCCAGAAAGTCCTCATCCAGCGGATAGGCTTCGCCGTAGCGGCGCTGCTTCTCCGTCATCGATTCCGTGAAGCGTTTGCGCTGCTCCTCGGCGTCGGTCAGTTCCCCAAATCCGTTGGCTAGCTCGACGCCGCACGCATAGACTTCAAAGCGCTCGGCCACCCTGGGATCGTCCGCCTTGACGCGCGCCAGCGCCGCCTCTGGAGATGGGTATTCGAACAAGATGGTCAAACGCCCCTGCCCCAGATGCGGCTCGACATGCTCGACCAGGACCTTGCTGAAGATGTCGGACCAGGTGTCGTCCTCTTCTATCCGAACCCTTCCGTCGGCCGCCGCCGCGAGCGCGGCACGGTTACCCTCGCTGCCCGAGATTGTCGACAGCAGGTCGATGCCAGCGAACCGCTCGAAGGCGCCCGCGACCGTCAGAAGCTCCGGCTCGGCAAAGGGATCGGCGGTCCGGCCGCGGAAGCAGAAGGTCCCGATCCCGGTCGCCTGTGCGGCCCGGGCGATGACCACCACGGTGTCGGCCATGATGGCGTCATAGGAGGCGCCTGCCCGATACCATTCCAGCATGGTGAATTCAGGCAGATGCAGGTCGCCGCGCTCGCGGTCACGGAACACCCGGGCGAGCTCGAAGATTTGCGTCTCGCCCGCCGCCAGCAGCTTCTTGCAGGCGAATTCGGGCGACGTCCGCAAGTAGCGGCTGGCGCGGCTGCCGTCCGGCCGCATCAGCTCGGTCCGGGGGGCGTGCAGATGGGTCTCATTGCCCGGGGAGACCTGGAGAATGGAGGTTTCGACTTCGACAAAGCCCTGCTCGGCGAAAAAGCCCCGTATTGCTCCGGTCATGGCCCCCCTTGCCCTGAGGAAGGGCCGCCGGTCGAGGTGGCGGTCGGGCGACCAGAACGGTGAGATCGGCTTGTCCCCAGCCATTAACCGACCGCCCCTGGCGTGAGCAAAACGCTGGCTTCTAACGGCAAAATCAGTATGTTGCGGCCCGAAACGGGCGCCGAGGTCCGATTTGAGGCCCCAAGTCCCCCATCGATTTGACCACGTCCTGGCCGGTGCCGGGCCAAGCAAGCAGGAAATATCACTTTGAGAGTCATCGCCAGTTCTATTCGCAAGGGCAACGTGATCGAGCAAGACGGCAAGCTTTATGTCGTCGTCAGCGCCGAGAACATCCATCCCGGCAAGGGCACCCCGGTCAGCCAGATCGAGATGCGCCGAATCTCGGACGGGGTAAAGATCTCCGAGCGCTACAAGACCACCGACCAGGTCGAAAAGGCCACCATCGAAGAGCGCAACTACACCTACCTGTATGAAGACGGCGACGGTTTCCACTTCATGAACCCGGAGACCTACGATCAGGTCCAGGTTCCCAAGGACGTCGTCGGCGATGCCGCCGCTTATCTCCAGGAGAGCATGACGGTCAAGCTGTCCATGCACGACACCAACCCGGTCTCGATCGCGCTGCCGCAGCGCGTGACGCTGGAAGTGGTCGAGACCGAGCCGGTGACCAAGGGCCAGACCGCATCGTCGTCCTACAAGCCCGCGGTGCTCTCCAATGGCGTGCGCACCACCGTGCCGCCGCACATCTCGGTCGGCACCCGCATCGTGGTGATGACCGAAGACGGCTCCTATTCCGAGCGCGCCAAGGACTGACGGGAACCAGAGCGGTCGCAACAGGTGGCGCCGGGGGGCGAGACAGTGGTTGGGAAGGGTTTCCGCTTCGTCTCGCAACTTCTGGCGTCGCTTTCGCTCTTCACGGCCTCTGCTCTCGCTGCGGATGAATTCCGCAGCCCCTCGCTCACGGCTCTGCGCGTCGACTGGCGCGCAGCGCTCGACCAGTTCCGCACCGAGATCAATAGCCGCCCCCGGGTCGCGGAGGATTTCGCCTTCGCACCTCGCCGTTCCGTGCCGCGCTACGATCCGCGCGCGACGCCCGCACTGGTGCAGCTCAACGCGGTCTCCTCGCGCTTCTTCACCGGCATCACCCGCAGCCCGGTGCCCGTGCTGCTGCCGTTCGACGCCGCCGCTTACCTCGATGGGCAACGCAGCGGCGCGCCGGCGACGCTCGCACTTTCACGCTACCAGGCGGACTTCAATCCCGTCGACATGTTCGATGCCGGCTCCGCCGGCTACAGCGCGACCTTCTCGCTGGAGCCCGGCGCCGGCGACGGCATGCCGGCCCGCGTGTTCGCTCGGCCTGTCGAAGTGCAGATCACGGGCTCGGCGCTCGTCTACGACATCGCCGATCCCGCGGGGGGCAAGGGCGAGCCGGTCAAGCCGCTCGCGACGCTCTATCCGGACCTGCGACGATTCATCCGCGAAGGCTATGTCCGCTACGCCTTCACCCGCTTCGGCGTCGCCTATGTGGTCTCGATCCAGTGCCTCGACAGCGTCGCCAAGCCGAGGCGGCTCGCCTGCAAGGAAGCCTATCCGGTCGCTGAGCGCTTCCTGAAGGCTCTGCGTGTCGCCGGCGGCCAACGCACGCGGCCGTTGACGGACATTGCCTCGAACGTGCTCGATCGTCCGGCGCAGCGTTCGCCGGACTTCACCTACCGGCCAAGCGGCGACATCATCCCGAACACCGGTTACCGCAAGCAGGGCGGCCATCCCGACGTGATGGTCTATGCCCAGATCCGCTTTCCTCTCGAAAAGGCACCCGCCTTCGTGCGCTCGCAATCCTACGGCAAGCGCGACAGGAGCGATGGTCCGACCGCCTATCCCTGGCGCGACAATTTCTGCGAGTCCCGCAGTTTCGAGGTGTGGCAATGTGCCGGCGGCTACGGCCACCAGGGCGAGGACATCCGGGCCGCGGACTGCCCGCCGCCCGGTGAAGGCCGCGAGCCCTGCGATCCCAAGCGGCGCGCCGTCGTCGCCGTGCGCGACGCGATCGTGATCCGCGGAGCCAAGGACCAGGCCGCGACGCTTCAGGTCAACAGCCGCACCGAGCACATCCGTTTCCGCTACATGCACATGAACCCGCATGCGATGAACGCCGACGGCGTGCTCAGCGGCCGCATCGTTACCGAAGGCGAGAAGATCGGTGTGATCTCGAACTATCTCGACCATCCCGCGGGAACGTCGCTGCACCTGCATTTCGACGCGCAGGTGTTCACACGGGACGGCTGGATCTGGGTCAGCCCCTACGTCACCTTGGTCTCCGCCTATGAACGCCTGATCCGCGCCCGCGGCCGCGAGATCGGCCCGGAGATTGCGGTCACGGCGCAGCCGGTCGCACACGCTTTGCCGGACGACGTGCTCAAGCCGGATCTGCGCGAAGGATCGAGCGGCGAGGACAACTGACGGCTTGCCCGCTCCGTGGCCGGGCAGTGCAGGAGCTGTTGTCGCGCACACCGCCGGCTCCAACGAACAAAGGACAGGGTTGATGAGTGTCGGACTGATCGGTCTTCTCGATGACATCGCAGCGATCGCGAAGGTGGCGGCGGCCTCGCTCGACGATATCGCGGGCCAGGCGGCCAAAGCGGGCGCGAAGGCCGCCGGCGTGGTCATCGACGACGCCGCCGTCACGCCGAATTACGTCATCGGTTTCGCCTCGAAACGCGAACTGCCGATCGTCGGCAAGATCGCGGTCGGATCGCTGCGCAACAAACTGCTGATCCTGCTGCCGGTAGCTCTGCTGCTTGGCTATTTCCTTCCTGCCGCCGTCACGCCGCTGCTCATGCTGGGCGGCGTCTTTCTCTGCTACGAGGGTGCCGAGAAGGTGCTCGAAGCCGTGATGCCGCATCACGCGCACCATCACGAAGCCCAGCTCGAGCCGATCGCGCCGGATGCAAGCTCGGTCGAGGACGAGAAGGTCGCGAGCGCCATCAAGACGGATTTCATCCTGTCGGCGGAGATCATGGCGATCACGCTGGCGGCGCTCCCCGTGGGCAGCATCTGGACACAGGCGCTGGTGCTGGCGCTGGTCGGTTTCGCCATCACGGTCGGGGTCTACGGCGTGGTCGCCCTGATCGTGAAGGCGGACGATGCCGGCCTGGCCCTTGCGCGTTACGACAGCGCCTCCTTCATTGGTGGCGCGATCCGCTTGCTCGGGCGCGCGCTCGTCCGCGGCATGCCCGCCTTCCTGGCGGTGCTGAGCACCATCGGCACCGCCGCCATGATCTGGGTCGGCGGCGGCATCATCCTGCACGGCATCGAAAAATACGGCCCGCCCGCGGTCGGCCAAACGGTCCATGCCGCGACCGAGGCTGCCGCGCATCTCCTTCCATCAGTTGCCGGTATCGTCGAATGGTCGGTCGAAGCCGCCATCTCGGGCGTGCTTGGGCTGATCATCGGTGCACTTGCGATTCCGGCCGTCGAATACGGACTCGCACCGGTCTGGAAACGGTTGAGGCGATCGCGGGATCGAGCCTCTTAGCCGCATCCGGACGATGCGCGCGAGCTAATCCAGGAATGTCGTGAGCTGCGCGCCCTCATCCGCCACGAACACCGCGATCAACTCCGCCGGCTCGGTCATGCTGGCATTGGCGGAGACCAGGTGCGTCGAGCCCGGCGGCTCGAAGAACGACTGGCCGACGCCGAACGTCTCGACCGGGCCGCCGCCGAGCTGGGAGCGGATCTCGCCCTTGGTGACGGTGGCCGTCACCGAGCCTGCGTGACGATGTGGCCGCGAAAATCCGCCGGGACCGTAGGAGACGCGCACGATGGTGACGCGCTTGCCCGGGACGTTGGGCAGCGCGTAGGAGCCGATCGGCTCGACCTTGTCGAGCGACGAGCCATCCGCAGCACTGGCGCAGAGCGGGGCCAGTGCGCCGGACACAGTGTCCATCGTCACAGGAAGCGCTTTGCCGATCGCCAGCGCGCAGGCGAGCCCCGCGACGACGGCGAACACCGTCGAACCTGACGGCGCCGGGCGTTGCGCGACGGAAAAGTTCATTGCTGTCATCGTGACCTCCCCGCGCGCCGATCAGGATGCCGCAGCATTCGCGGCCGCCGGCCGCGACGCCGGCGTCCAACGAAATGCGGCACCAAAACGGTTCCAGACGTTGATCGAGGCGACGGCCGAAGTCAGGTACATCAGCTCGCTCTCGGAGAATTCCCGGGCGGCTTCGGCGTAGACTTCCTCGCTGACGCCGTCCGGCAGCAAGGTCAACGCCTCGGCCCAGGCGAGCGCGGCACGCTCGCGCGGCGAGAAGATCGGCGCCTCGCGCCAGACCGCGACCAGATGAAGCTTGTCGACGGGAACGCCGATCCGCTCCGACAGCAGGACGTGGTGCTGTACGCAGAAGGCGCAGCCGTTGATCTGCGAGGCGCGCAGCTTGACGAGCTCGATCAGCTGCTTGTCCAGGCCGGCCTTGCCCGCGAGCTGCCCCAGCGCCAACACCGCATCAAAGACGTCGGGCGCGATCGTCTTGAAATCCTCGTATTCGCTGCGGGCATGGGACATTGCGGCTCACCTCGTCTTATTGTAAGTGTCCTTATATCTTATAAGAGCTCTGATATGTCGCGCAAGACGGCTGTCGCCGCAAGATCGAAAACTGCCCGCAAGGAACCTGCCGACGACGGCACGGTGCGCGTCCCCGCTCCCGGCGAAGGCAAGCGCGGCGAGCAAGGCTATCTCGGCTATCTGCTGCGCCAGGCTCATGCCGCGGTCCGGCTGACGATGGAGCGGGCCCTCGCCGATCTCGGCGTCACCTCGCCGCAATTCGCCGTGCTGACGATGCTGAAGGCCTATCCGGGTCTGTCAGGCGCCGACGTTGCCCGCCTCACCTTCCTAACGCCTCAGACCGTCGGGGTCATCATCCGCAATCTCGAACGTGACGGCGCGATCGCGATGACGCCCCATCCCGTTCACGGCCGCATCCAGCAATGGACGCTGACGCCGCGCGGCGCCACGCTTCTGAGAGCCTGCCGGGAGCGCGTGATCGAATTGGAGAAGCGCCTTGCTCGCGGCCTGGATATGAAGACGGAGACTGCAATCCGGCGCTGGCTCACCGGCATCGCGACCGAGCTACAAGAGGATTAGTCTGGACGGCTCC
Organism: Bradyrhizobium sp. LVM 105; assembly: GCF_003957705.1. Lineage (NCBI taxonomy): Bacteria > Pseudomonadati > Pseudomonadota > Alphaproteobacteria > Hyphomicrobiales > Nitrobacteraceae > Bradyrhizobium > Bradyrhizobium sp. LVM 105. The sequence goes on from NZ_QZMV01000020.1 coordinate 38,897, forward strand.
GTCCCGCCTTCTGCGACCCGCAGGACCCTACCCGCCCTTCAGCGCATCCTTGACCTCGCCGTCGGGCCAGGCCTCGCCTGCGGCGATCACCCGCACGCGGGTTCTATCGGCAGCATTGACCAACACATGCGAACTCACCTGGTCGCGGCTCGGCTCCAGGTGCAGCTCGGTTTCGGGCTTCCAGCTCAGCGTGGTCGCGAGATCGCCGGGAAAGATCTGCCATTGCGATCCGTCATCGAGTTCGACGACATGGCTCTCCGCATGGGTGCGTATCTTCATTCCAGCCCGACTTCCTGATGAACGGAAGTGGCCCCGGCACTCAGGCCGGGGCCTATTCCGTCAGTTGTTGTCGTGATGAATCACGGTCTTTTCGCGATTGCCGAATTCATCTTCCTTCTTGATCACCGTGGTGCGATCAGAGGGCTCGCGCTCCCTGATCACGGTGGTGCGGTCGCGATCGCGCTCCCGCTCGCGATATTCATGGGATTGACCGACCGTCACGCCGGCGCCGACCGGACCGACGTGAACGCCGACTTCGTCAGCGCACACGGGAGTCGCGATGGCGGTAATCATTGCGGCGGCAAACAGATATGTCCTCATATTCTTCTCCTCATATCGTGCGGAGGGAATGCGGGACTGCGACAGTTTGTTCCGGCGGAACAGGACCATGGGGCGACACCAAATCATGCAACGGCTGTTCCAGGAACCGACTCACACGGGCCATGTTTCCGGCTAGAATGTGCAGATGAAACACGCTGATTCCTCGCCCCATCAAACCCGCCGCGCACTTCTGAAATCCACGCTGGGCGCGGCCGCCGTGCTCGCGTTACCCGCGAGCGTTCACGCCGCGCCTCCGGGCTTCGAGGAATGGCGCGAGAGCTTTCGTGCACGTGCGCTGGCGAAGGGCATTTCCGCCGCGACCTGGCAACGCGTAATGGGACGGGTCGAACCCGACATGAGCGTGTTCAAGCAGATGCGCAGCCAGCCTGAATTCCACGAACAGGTCTGGCAATACATCAATCGCCGCGTCTCCGACTGGCGCATCATCAACGGCAAGATCGCGCTGAAGAACAATGAGGCGCTGCTTGGACGCATCGAGCGCGATTTCGGAGTCGAGCGCGGCACGCTGCTGGCGCTGTGGGGCGTCGAGTCCGCCTATGGCGATCCTCTGGTGCAGCAGAACCACATGACGCCGGTATTTCCCTCGCTCGCCGCGCTTGCCTGGAACGAGCCGCGCCGCAAGGCCTATTGGGAGACCGAGCTGATCAACGCGCTGCGCATCGTCGATAAGGGCTGGAGTACGCCCGAGGAGATGAAGGGCTCCTGGGCCGGCGCGATGGGGCATTCGCAATGGATGCCGGAAGTCTGGCTCAATGTCGGCATCGACTATGATCGCGACGGCAAGGTGTCGCCGTTCGGCAAGCCCGATGACGCGCTGGGATCGACCGCAAAATATCTCGTCAATCGCGGCAAATGGCATCGCGGCGAGCATTGGGGCTACGAGGTGCGTGCGGCCGGCAATATGAGCGGCAGCCGCAGCTACGCGGCCTGGCAGGCGGCCGGCGTCACCCGCGCCGACGGTGCGCCCTTCCCGCAGCCGAACGCATCCGCGCAGATGTGGACGCCGGTCGCGGGCGGGCCGACGTTCCTGCTGGGACCGAATTTCTACGCGGTGAAGAGTTACAATCCTTCGATGAACTATGCGCTGGCGATCTGCCATCTCGGCGACCGCTGCCTTGGCGCGCCGCCGTTCATTCAACCCTTCCCCGGCTCCGAGCGCGCCCTGACGCTCGCCGAAGTGCAGGAGATGCAGACGCGCCTGACCAAAGCCGGCTTCGACACCGGCGGCACCGACGGCCGCGTCGGCAACGACACCATGAAGGCGGTCAAGGATTTCCAGCAGCGCGCAAGAATCACGCCGGCGGACGGCTATGGCGGGCTGAAGGTGCTGGCGAAGCTGCGGCAGGGGTCGTAGGCCAAGACGCTCTCCATTCCGGGGCGCGCCACTTGGCGCGAGCCCGGAATCCATTTCACCGCGTCGCTTGCTGCACGATGGATTCCGGGCTCGCGCTTCGCGCGCCCCGGAATGACGGTCTGCCTCAATGCCGGTACTGCGGCTCCTCCGCATCCAGCTGACGCCGGATCGCGGCGAGATGCAGCCGTGCGGATTCGCTATCGCCCTCGCGCATCTGCCGGTAGGTCTCGGCCGCAACCGCGGGATCGACCGGCAGCACCTTCCGTCCCGTCGACATCGCAAGCACCTGCACTTCGGCAGCGCGTTCGAGGTAATAGAGGTCGTCCCAGGCCTCCGCGATGGTCGGGGCCAGCACCATCACGCCATGATGCTTCATGAAGACGATATCGGCATCGCCCACTGCCGAGGCGATACGCGCGCCTTCGCGGTTGTCGAGCGCGAGGCCGTTATAGTCGCGGTCCACGGCCGTCCGGCCATAGAATTTCAGCGCGGTCTGGCCGGCCCAGATCAGGGGCTCGCCCTCGGTCATCGAAAGCGCCGTGGCATAGGGCATGTGGGTATGGAACGCGACCTTGGCGCGCGGCAGCAGCCTGTGCATCTCGGCGTGGATGTAGAACGCGGTCGCCTCGGGCACGCCCTCGCCGTCAAGCACGTTGCCGTGGAAGTCGCAGATCAGGAGCTTGGACGCGGTCAATTCCCGAAAGGCGTAGCCGTAGGGGTTGACGAGGAACAGATCGTCATGACCAGGCACGACGGCCGAGAAGTGGTTGCAGATGCCTTCCTCAAAACCGTTGCGCGCCGCCATGCGGAAGCAGGCGGCCAGATCCTCGCGCGCGGTGCGGATCGCATCGGTCGCAAGGTCCGGCCGGTTCGAGCGGAATGGCGCGGGCGCGGGTGAGGAAGCGTGAAGGCTGTGCGCCATGGCGAAGGACACCTCTGTCGGTCGGGAGCTATTCGCGTTGTACAGCGGCCGCGCCTGCGCGTCAGCCCCTGCGCATGCCACCCTGCCCTGCGCGGCTCAGGCCCGCCGCGGCACGCCCCCGGCGTTCATGCCACCGTCGATCACGAGCTCGCTGCCGGTGACGTAACGCGAGGCATCGGAGGCCAGATACAGCACGCCGGAGGCGATCTCCGCGGCGTGCCCGGCGCGGCCGAGCGGAGTGGCGACCTTGGCCCGTTCCTCCGGATCGATCGGCGCGTTCTGGCCGGCGCCGGTCGCCCCGGTCGGGATCTTGCCCCAGATCGGCGTGTCGATGATGCCGGGATGAACCGAGTTGACGCGGATGCCGTCGCCGGCCGCCGCGCATTCCATGGCGATCGACTTGGCGAACAGCCGCACGCCACCCTTCGTCGCTGAATAGGCCGACAGGCCGGGCGCGCCGCGCAGGCCCGCCAGCGACGACATCATGACGATCGAGCCGCCGCCATGCTTGCGCATCAGGGGCAGGCAATGCTTGACCGAGAGAAAGACGCCGTCGAGATTGATCGCGTTCTGCTTGCGCCAGTCGGCGAGCGTCATGTCGACGATCGAGGGCACGGCGATGCCGATGCCGGCATTGGAGACCATGATATCGAGCCGGCCGTAGCGCTTGGCGATCTCAGCGACGACCTCGATCCAGCGCTCCTCGCTGGTGACGTCCTGCGCCAGGAAGATCGCCTTGCCGCCGGCCTTTGTCACGCGCTTGGCGAGCTCGGGCCCGCGCAGCTCATCGATGTCCGTGATGACGACAGTGGCGCCCTCGCGCGCGAACAGCTCGACGATGGCCTCGCCAATACCGGAGGCCCCGCCCGTCACCAGCGCGACCTTGCCCTCAACCTGCCCTGCCATGTTCACTCCCTTTTCTTGTTGTTTGAGACGTTATCTTTCACGCATGATCTTTTCGGAAAACCGCTTCACACTTTTCCGGATCATGCGTCATCTAATCACGGACGGCCCCTGGTCCGGTAGCGCGACGTCGACGACGCGGAATTGCACCCGCTCGGCGCCCTGATAGCGGTCGACCGAGAGCGAGCCGGCGACATGCAATTGCTGGCCGCGATTGGCGAGCAGCGCGTTGCCGAGCTTCTGGCCGACCGAGCGGAATGCGATGCCGTTGACGATGGCACCGTCGCCCGATTTGAAGCGCAGCCTCAGGTGAGCCTGGCCGACTTCGTCGGCAAAGACGAGCTGGTGTGCCGGCAGCGCCAGAACGGGTTCCGGATTGCCGCTGCCGAAAGGCCCGGCGCGGTTGAGCGTCGCCGCGAGCTCCGTCGTCACCGCGCGCGCGGAAACCGCGCCGTCGATATAGAGCTCGTTGACGTGGCGGGCCTCGGCGACATCCTGCGCCAATGCGTTCTCGAGATAGGCGCGGAATTCGGCGAGCTTCTCTTTCCGCAGCGTCACGCCCGCGGCCATCGCGTGCCCGCCGCCCTTGAGCAGGATGCCGTCGGCCACCGCCTGCCGCACCGCCTTGCCGAGATCGACGCCGGCGATCGAGCGGCCCGAGCCGGTACCGATGCCGCCGGGCTCCAGCGCGATGGCGAAGGCGGGCCGCGAGAACTTCTCCTTGAGGCGGGAGGCCACGAGGCCGACGACGCCGGGATGCCAGCCTTCGGAGGCCGTGATGATGACGCCGAGCTTGTCCTCCAGCCCGATCGAGGCCAGCGCCTCGGCCTCGGCCTGCGCTTCCGCGGCCTGCTCGATGACGCGGCGCTCGCTGTTGAGGCGGTCGAGCTCGGCCGCGATCCGCGCCGCCTCGACGCTGTCGCCCTCCAGCAACAGCCGCACGCCGAGATCGGCGCGACCGATGCGGCCCCCGGCATTGATGCGCGGGCCCAGCATGAAGCCGAGATGCCAGGCCTCCGGGGGCCCGTTGAGCCGGGCCACGTCCATCAGCGCGGTATGGCCGACATGATCGCGCCGGCGCATCGCGATTAGGCCCTTGGCGACGAAGGCGCGGTTGAGGCCGATCAGCGGCGCCACGTCCGCAACCGTGCCGAGCGCGACGTGATGCAGCATGCCGAGCAGATCCGGCTCGGGCATCTCCGCGCTCCAGAAGCCGCGCTGGCGCAGCTCGCGATTGACCGCCACCAACGTCACCAGCACGAGGCCGACGGCGGCGAGATGGCCAAGGCCCGAGAGATCGTCGAGCCGGTTCGGATTGACCAGCGCGTCAACCTCCGGCAGCTCCGTGCCGGCTTGGTGATGGTCGATCACAACCACGGACATGCCGAGGCGCTTGGCTTCGGCGAGCGGCTCGATGCTGGTGGTGCCGCAATCGACGGTGACGAGCAGCGTGGCACCCTTCGCGGCGAGCGCCCGCACCGCCTCGGTATTAGGGCCGTAGCCCTCGAAAATGCGGTCGGGAATGTGGATCAGCGGATCGAGCCCGCAATGGCGCAGGTGCCAGGTGAGCAGCGCCGCCGAGGTCGCGCCGTCGACGTCGTAGTCGCCGAAGATCGCGACCTTCTCGCCTTTCGCTGCGGCATCCGCGATCCGCTTCGCCGCGGCCTCCATTTCCGTCACGGTAAAGGGGTCCGGCATGAGCTTGCGGATGGTCGGATCGAGGAAGTCCTGGACTGCATCGATATCGACCCCGCGGCCGGCCAGCACCCGGGCCAGCAGCTCCGGGAGCTGGTGCTGCTGCACGATGGCAAGCGCCTTGGCCGCGCCGCGGGCATCCAGCCGGTCGCGCCAGAGCTTGTCGGTCAGCGAGCGCGCGACGCCGAGGAACGCCTGGGGCGCTTCGACAGGCAAGGCGGTGGCAGGCGGCGTCATGTATCGCAGTTGGTTTGAGGAAGCCGCAGCCGACGAGGTCGCGCCGGTCCGGCTTGCGGAACGATTGACCCGGAATCTCCGGGCATTTGCAATCTCCGCGGCGCACAAAGCGGTGGATTGCCGATTTGCTGCGCCGAGTGACTATCATTTGGGCAATCCGCCGAATAGCAAATTAAGCAGGCGTTAGGCGGAATCTTCGAAAAAGAATCGTATTCGATCTGTAATTTGTAGTTCCGGGTTCGTTGCAGATCAGACCTCATTGCCAAGGGATGCCCCCGATGTCTGCTGCGCTGGGTCTGAAGGCCAAGCCGATCGCCACCGAACCCGCTGAGGACGATTCCGACATTTCCGCGCTGATCAACCGCCTCACCGCGGAGGTCAACCAGATCGCGGTCGACAAGACCAAGTCGATCCAGCAGATCACAAACCAGATGAAGATGCTGGCGCTGAACGCGCTGATCGAGAGCTCGCGCGCCGGCGCGCAAGGCGCGGGCTTTGCCGTGGTGGCGCAGGAGGTGCGCGGCGTCGGCCAGCAGGTCGAGACCATCGCACGCGAGCTCGAGACACAGCTGACGAAGCGCACCGGCGACCTCGTCTCCTCGATCGAGCGGATGAGCCAGCGATCGCGCGGCGAGCGCATGATGGACCTGTCGCTGAACGCCATCGAGCTGATCGACCGCAATCTCTACGAACGCACCTGCGACGTGCGCTGGTGGGCGACCGATTCCGCCGTGGTCGATTGCGCGGCCTCCCCGAGCGCCGCGGCCGTCTCGCATGCCTCGCAGCGCCTGGGCGTGATCCTCGGGGCCTACACCGTCTATCTCGACCTGTGGCTCTGCGACCTCGACGGCAACGTCATCGCCAATGGCCGGGCCGACCGCTTCCGCGTCGTCGGCCAGAACGTCGCCCACACCAAATGGTTTCGCGAGGCGCACAGCTTGCGCTCCGGTGACGATTACGTCGCCGGCGACGTCGAGAACCAGCCGCTGCTCGGCAACGCGCAGGTGGCGACCTATTGCGCCAGCGTCCGCGCCGGCGGTCAGGCGAACGGCGCCCCGATCGGCGTGCTCGCCATCCATTTCGACTGGGAGCCGCAGGCCCGTGCCATCGTCCAAGGCGTGCGCGTCGGCGACAGCGACAAGGCGCGCGTGCTGCTGGTCGATTCGAATATGCGCGTGATCGCGGCGTCCGACGGCCAGGGCATCCTCAGCGAACGCATCTCGATCTCGCTGAACGGCCAGCGCTCCGGCTTCTATCACGACCGCAACGGTTCGCTGATCGCCTTCCATGCGACACCGGGCTACGAGACCTATCGCGGGCTCGGCTGGTACGGCGTGATCGTCTGCGGGGCGTGAGTTCGCAGGCCGATTCAAAAACGCGAAAACAACCCCATGCACAGTAGCCCCGGGGTTGTTTTCATTGGCGTTTTGCGCCCACCCCGAACGCCGCCTCCCCAAAGCTCTTTTGACACGTCGGGCAAAACGCCGGCCTTCATGGCGCGGCCATGACCATGCCTGCACGCCATTGTAAGAGGGGAATGATCCCCGACCGACCAGCTCACATCCCCTCGTGCGCGATTGAGCATTTTCCGGCGAGCCAGGCCGATTCCAGGCAAAAGCTCGCCGCATTGCTCGGGTAGATTCCGCGTCGCGTTGAGCGGCGGACCATGACTCGCTTCAGGCCCCCACCAAGCTCAGATTTGCCCCATGCTGAGGAGACTTTCATGAAGATTGTCGTGATCGGCGGAACCGGGTTGATCGGATCGAAGCTCGTGGCGCGGCTCAAGCAGCAAGGTCACGAGCCCGTGGCAGCTTCGCCGAAATCAGGCGTGAATGCCGTGACCGGCGACGGCCTCGCTGCGGCATTGGCAGGCGCGGATGTCGTCGTCGATGTTGCCAATGCGCCGTCCTGGGAGCCGGCCGCCGTGCTCGCATTCTTCGAGCGTTCAAGCAAAAATCTCGTCGCGACGGAGGCTGCCGCGGCCGTGAAGCATCACGTGGCCCTGTCGATTGTCGGAACCGAGCGGTCGCCCGACAACGCCTATTTCCGTGCCAAGCTCGCCCAGGAGACAATCATCAAGTCCTCGCCGGTCCCCTATTCGATCGTGCGCGCCACCCAGTTCTTCGAATTCCTCGGCGCCATTGCCGAAATGAGTGCGATTGACGGCAAGGTCGTCGTTCCGTCGGCCTTGTTTCAACCGATCGCTGCCGACGACGTCGCCGCTCGCCTCGCGGAGGTCGCAACGGGCAAGCCGCTCAACGGCACGATCGACATCGCAGGTCCCGAGAAGGCTCCCTTCAATGAATTCATCGCGCGGCGCCTGAAGGCATCCGGCGACACCAGACCGGTGGTCGGAGACCCGAAGGCGCCGTATTACGGCGGCCTCATCGACGACACGTCGCTGATCCCGCTCGGCGAGGCGCGCCTCGGGGCGACGTCGCTGGCTGTGTGGCTCGGGAACCTCTGAGAGCGGTACCGGTCGCTCATCCAGGACGCTTGCCGGCCGCTGCCATCTCCGCCGCGAGCAGCACCGCGGCGCGGCTGGCGCCGATGGAAGCAATGCCCTGCCCTGCGATGTCGTAGGCGGTCCCGTGCGCGGGCGTGCAGATCGGGAATGGAAAGCCGCCGAGCAAGGTCACGCCGCGATCGAAGCCCATCAGCTTCATCGCGATCTGGCCCTGGTCGTGATACATCGTCAGCACCGCATCGAAGGCGCCGGCCTTGGCGCGCAGAAACACCGTATCGGCCGGGAACGGTCCCTCCGCGGCAATGCCCTCGCGCCGGCCGGCCGCGACCACGGGCGCGATCACGTCGATCTCCTCACGGCCGAAATTGCCGCCGTCGCCGGCATGCGGATTGAGACCGGCGACCGCAATGCGCGGCCGCGCGAAGCCAGCCTTGCGCATGCAGGCATCGGTCAGCTCGAGCGCGCGATGGATGCGCTCGCTGGTCAGCTTTGCGGCCACGTCCTTCAGCGGAATGTGTGAGGTCACCCGCGCGTTCCAGAGCTGATCAAGCACGTTGAATTCGCTGGCAGGCGTCTTGAGGCCGACCACCTCGGCGGAGAACGCGATCTCGTCGTCGTACTCGGCGCGCGCAAGCCGCATCGCCTGCTTGTTGAAGGGGGTGAAGCAGACCGCGTCGACTTGGCCGTCGCGGCCAAGCTCGAGCGCATGCCTGTAATTGGTCAGCGCGAATTTTCCGCCGGCAAGAGTCGCGGTCTTCGGCTCGACCTCTTTGGGATCGAGATGGCCGAGGTCGACGAACAGCGCCTCGCCCGCTGCCGCGCGAAGGTCGGCGCCCTGCTTCACCGTCGTCAGCGCCGGCTTGACGCCGGCAACGCGCGCGCCCTCGTCGAAGATGCGGCGGTCACCGATCACGACGAGCCGGCTTCGGGCGCGGATGTCATCGTGCCCCACCAGCTTGGCCGTCAGCTCGGGGCTGATGCCGGCGGGATCTCCCATGGCCAGCGCAATCAGCGGCTTTGCGGTCATATGATCACCTTCTCCTGGCTTGTCGCATCGGCCGTGGGGGATGAGGGTTTGCGCCAAAGGCGCGCGAGCTGCAGCACGAGCGGCAGCAGCAGGAGCGCGATGCCGGCCACGATCAGGCATGTCACCAGCTTGTTGGCAAAGAAGATGCCGAGGGATCCCTTGGACATCAGCATTGACTGCCGGAACGCGTCCTCGGCCTTGTCGCCGATGACGATGGCGAGCACGAGGGGCGCCAGCGGATAGAACAATTTCTTGAAGAGATAGCCGACGACGCCGAAGCCGAGCATCATGACCACGTCGAGATAGGAGTTCGAGACGGAATAGGCGCCGACGACGCAGATGATCACGATCAGCGGCGCGATCACCACGAAGGGAATCCGCATCAAGGCGGCGAATACCGGAACCGTAAGCAGCACCAGCACGACCGCGACGATGTTGCCGACATACATCGAGGCGATCAGGCCCCAGACAAAGTCCTTCTGATCGACGAACAGCATCGGTCCGGGATTGAGGCCCCAGATCATCAACCCGCCCATCATGACGGCTGCGGTCGCCGAACCGGGGATGCCGAGCGAGAGCATCGGCAGCAGCGCACTGGTGCCGGCGGCATGATCGGCGGTCTCCGGCGAGATGATGCCTTCGACCTCGCCCGTGCCGAAATATCGGCCGCGGCGCGAGAACCGGCGTGCGATGCCATAGCTCATGAACGAGGCCGCGGTCGGGCCGCCCGGAGTAATTCCCATCCAGCAGCCGATCGCGGCGCTGCGCAGCAGCGCCACGCCATGCCGCGGCAGACGGCCGACGGCGCGAAACACCTCGCGCCAGTCGATCCTGGAGGACACCGCGCGGGCATGAAACTCCTCCTCGACCGCGACCAGCAGCTCGCCGATGCCAAACAGGCCCATCACCGCGACGACGAAGCTGACGCCCTTGACGAGCTCGTCGATGCCCATGTTGAGGCGCACGCTGCCGGAGACGGTGTCGATGCCGATCGCGGCGATGGCAAAGCCGATCGCGAGCGCCACGACGGTCTTGATCGGCGCCGCGCCGCCCATGCCGACGAAGCTGGCAAAGGCCAGGAAATAGACCGCAAAATATTCCGCCGGGCCGAAGGCGAGCGCGACCTGCGCCACCCAGGACGCCAGGAACGTGATCAGGACGACACCGATCAGGGCGCCGAACGCCGCCGAGCCGAAGGCGGTCGCGAGCGCCGTGGTCGGCCGGCCGTCCCGCGCCATGGGATAGCCGTCGAAGGTGGTCGCGACCGACGACGGCTCGCCCGGAATATTGAACAGGATCGAGGTCACGGAGCCGCCGAACAGCGCGCCCCAATACATGCTGGAGAGCAGGATGATCGCCGACACCGGCTGCATGCCGAAGGTCAGCGGCAACAGCAGCGACACGCCATTCGGCGCGCCGAGCCCTGGCAACACGCCGACCAGAATGCCGAGCAACACGCCGACGACCATCAGGGCCAGATGCGGCACGGTGATCGCGATGGTGAAGCCGTGCAGGAGCTCTGCGAGATTGTCCATCGGCTTCTCCGTCAGAACCCGAGTGCGGCGGCGAGCGCACCGTGCGGCAGGCTGACCTGGAACATGCGCTCGAACACGACATAGAGCGCCAGCGAGGTTGCCCCCGCCATGGCGAGCGCACGGGGCACGGATTGGTGCCGCGGGATTGCCAGCACCGCGAAGACATAGAGCGCCGAGGCGACGTACATCCCAGCCAGCGGAATCGCGCCAACGAAGATCGCGGCCGGCACGAACAGGCCGGCAAGCCGGCGCAACTCGAGCTGTGTGATCGTGACCGGGACATTGGCCAGGGACGCTACCGGCAGCACGCCCCGCACCAGATTGTAGAGGCTCCCGAGCACGATGATGATGCCGGTCAGGAACGGAAACGTGCCGGCCTCGACGCCCGCGCTCGACCAGCCGATGCCGTTGTCGAGGCTGGAGATGACGACGGTAACGCCGAAACCTCCGGTGAGGACGGCAGTGGCGAGTTCAAGCGCGCGACGTGAGATCATGACGTAGAACCTTCGAAGGCCAAACGGTCCCATGTGACAGCGGGAAGCCTGCCGAACGATCACGGCCTGCATGGTTCGAGACGCCCGCGTTGGCGGGCTCCTCACCATGAGGGTCTGACATTGCGCCGCAAAGCCCGACCTCATCCTGAGGGCCCGCCGCAGGCGGGCGTCTCGAAGGATGGCCGCAGGCGACCTGCCCGCCCCGCCTCACTTGACGAGCCAGCCCTGCTCGCCGGCGACCTGCTTGACGTGCTCGAGATCCACCTTGATGAACTTGTCGAACTCGGCGCCGGTCAGGAAAGTGTCGACCTGGGACGTCTTCTCGATGTAGTCCTTCCACTCGGGCGTTGCCTGCACCTTCTTCATGAGGTCGACATAGAACGCGGCCTGCTCCGGCGTGACCTTGCCGGGCAGCCACACCGTGCGCGGCTGCTCATATTGCTTGATGTCGAGGCCCTGCTCGACGCAGGTCGGAACGTCGCTCCAGCCTTCGGTCGCGGTGACCTTCGGCCCCTGCGGCAACCGCTTCGGGCTGAACACGCAAAGCGGGCGCTGCGTGCCGCCGCGCCATTGCCCGAGGCTCTCGCTGGGATTGTTGACGTGGGAGTCGAGATGTCCGCCGGCAAGCTGCACGGCGGTCTCGGCGCCGCTCTTGAAGGGGATGTAGGTCAGCTTGACCTTGCCAACCTTCTCGATCATGCGCGTCAAGACTTCGTCGGTGTCCTTGGACTGCGCGCCGCCCATCTTGAACTCGCCCGATGCCGCCGCCTTCAGATAATCGCCCGCATTCTTGTAGGGCGAATCCTGCTTGACCCAGAGCAGGAACTCGTCCTGCGCCATCGCCGCGATCGGGGTGAGATCGGTGTAGTTGAAGGCGACCTTGGAGACGAGCGGCTGCTGCCAGGCGTTCGAGGTGCCGAAGATCACCTTGTAGGGATCGCCGGCCGACGCCTTGCCGTAGACGTAGCCTTCGGCGCCGCTGCCGCCGCCCTTGTTGACGACGACGATCGGCTGCTCCGTCAACTTGTGCTTGGTGATGATGTTCTGCACCGCGCGGGCGAGATTGTCGGTGCCGCCGCCCGGCCCGGCAGTCGCCACGAACTCGATCGGCTTTTGCGGTTGCCAGGCACTGAGCGCCGGCATCGTGCCGGCGAGCACGGTCGCGGCCGCGGAGAGCAGAAATGTTGACGTCCGACCCATGATTTCCTCCAGCTGATTTTTGTCTTCGTATTCTTATCTTTGGTCTTGTCGTATCGACGTCCGGTCAGGCGACGCGCTCCTCGCGTCTTGCCGAGCCCAGGACGATTGCGCCTTCCTTTGCGAGCGCTTCGATCTGCATCTGGTCGAACCCGTGCTCGGCCAGCACCTCGCGCGTATGCTCGCCATAGACGGGAGCCCCCGATCGCACCTTGCCCGGGGTCTCCGAGAACTTGACCGGAAGCCCGATCGTCTTCACAGGTCCGAGCGTGGAATGCTCGACCTCGACGACCATTTCGCGCGCCAGAGTCTGGGGATCGCTGAGCGCCTCGAGCATGTCGTGCACGGGTCCGCACGGCACGCCCTTCTCGTCCAGCGCCGCGAGCCAGTGCGCCCGCGATTGGGTGCGGAAGCGCTCGCTCAAGACCGCTTCCAGTTCTCTGAGATTCGCCATGCGGTCGGCGCCGTTGACGAAGCGGGGGTCGGCGGCCAGCTCGCTCGCGCCGAGCGCTTCCAACATCAACAGCCAGTGCTTCTTGTTGGCACCGCCGACCACGAGCCAGCCATCCGAGGCTTCGAACGCCTGATACGGCGCGTTGAGCGGATGGGCCGAGCCCATCGCGCGCGGCGCGGTGCCTGCGGCGAGCGCGATGGTCGACTGCCAATAGGTCTGCACCAGCGCGGCCTCGTAGAGCGAGGTCTCGACCCACTGCCCCTCGCCGGTCTTGAGACGGTGCGCGTAGGCCGCGAGGATGCCCATGCTCGCGAGCAGGCCGGCGGTGATGTCGGACAATGGCGGGCCGCATTTCACCGGCGGACCGTCGGGGCGTTCGCCGGTAAAGCTCATGATGCCGCTCATGGCCTGCGCGACGAGATCGAAACCGCGGCGATGCTTGTAGGGACCGGTGCGGCCAAAGCCCGACAGCGAGCAATAGATCAGCGAGGGATAGTGCTTGTGCAGCTCCTCGTAACCGAAGCCGAGGCGCTCCATCGCGCCGGGCGCAAAGTTCTCCACCAGCACGTCGGCGTCCGCGATCAGCCGCCGCAGCACCTGCTTGCCGCCCTCGGTCTTGAGGTCCAGCACGATGCCGCGCTTGTTGCGGTTCATCATCAGGAAGGAGGCCGCCTCATCGCCGATCTTCGGCGGTACCGAATGACGGGTGTCGTCGCCGTTCGGCGATTTTTCGATCTTGATGACGTCAGCGCCCATGTCGGCGAGCATCAGGGTGCAGGTCGGCCCGGCCATGACATGAGTGAGATCGACGACCTTGAGGCCGGCGAGCGGTCCCGAACGGCGCGAGGTGGATTGCGAGCTTTGCATCGGGGCGTCCTATTGGCCGCGCCATTGCGGCGCGCGCTTGTTGAGGAAAGCATCGAGCCCTTCGCGAAAATCCTGGCTCGTGTAGCACATCAGGATGAGGTCCTCGCCTTCGTCACGCGTCAGCCGCCGCTGCAGGCGAGCGACCGCCTGCTTGGTCGCATTCAGCGTCAGCGGCGCGTGGCCGGCGACGAGCCGGGCGACCTCGCCGGCGCGGCGATCGAGAGCTGGGAGATCCTCGACGATTTCGCCGAGCAGCCCGACACTCGCGGCCTCCGTGGCGTCGACGAGACGCGCGGTGAAGATGATGTCCTTGACGCGCGCGGCGCCGATGAGCGCCGTAAGACGGCTGACATTGGACATCGACAGGCAATTGCCGAGCGTGCGGGCGATCGGAAATCCGATCTTGGTGCTCTTCGTGCCGATGCGCAGGTCGCAGGCTGCGGCAATGCCGGCCCCTCCGCCCGTGCAGAACCCGTTGATCGCGGCGATGGTCGGCACGCGGCACTGCTCCAGCGTGGTCAGCACGCGATCGATCCGGTTCTCGTAGTCGATTGCGTCCTGCGGTGTCCTGAATTCGCGGAACTGGTTGATGTCGGTACCCGAGGCGAAGGCCTTGTCGCCGGCTCCGCGCAGCACCAGCACCTTGATGGTCTGGTCGAGGTTGGCCTGCTCGCAGATCGCGGCGAGCCGTTCGTACATCGCGAAGGTGAAGGCGTTGCGAGCCTGCGGGCGGTTGAAGGTGATCCGCCCGATGCCGTCGTTGCATTCAAAAACGAGGTCGTCCGTCGCCGCCGCCAAGTCCATTTCCTCATGTCCTCTTGTTTTTTGCATTTTTGAATGCAAAATTAGCCATTAGCAAGCCGGAACTTCGATATTTCGATCAAATTCTGCGGTTTTGCATTCAAATTGGAGCGCCGGTCCCCATGCTTCACGAGGATGTCGTCAGCCGTATCCGCGCGATCCTGCTCGACGGCGAAATTCCGCCGGGCGCCCGGATTCCCGAGCGCGAGCTGTGCGAGCGGCTCGGGATCTCGCGCACACCGCTGCGCGAAGCGCTCAAGGTGCTCGCCGCCGAGGGACTCGTGCAGCTCCTGCCGCATCGCGGCTCGCGCGCAGCAAAACTGACCGACAACGACATGCGCGATCTGTTCGAGGTCTGCCAGGGCCTGGAGGCCCTCGCCGGCGAGCTCGCCTGCGAGCGCATCACGGACGCCGAGATTGACGCGATCGCCGCCGCGCATGCAGCCATGGTGGAGCATTATCGCGACGGCGACCTGATCCAGTACTACCGCGGCAACCGCGCCATTCACGAAGCCATCGTCACCGCAGCCGGAAACCCCGTGCTCGCGGGGCTCTACACATCGGTGACAGCACGCATCCGCCGCGCGCGTTACGTCACGCCGATGACGCCGCAGCGCTGGGCCCTCGCGGTGAAGGAGCACGAGGCGATCCTGAACGCGCTGCAGAGGCGCGACGGGGCCGGCCTCTCGCATATTCTGCGCGCGCACTTGCGCCACAAGCGCGAAGAGGTGCTGCAGGCGGGCTTTGCCGAGACGGAAGGCAACGATCTCACGCTGAGAATTGCGTGACGTGCAATTCCGCGGACGGATGCATCGGCGAACCAATTCTACTTGCTAGCTTGTCGTAACCGGCGCAGCATGGCTTCTGCCGACCTCCGGCCGCGTGGCCGCTGAGGCCGGTCGCAACGCGCGAACAATCGCGCAAAGCAAAAGACAAAAGCGGAGCAAACGCATGACAATCGATGTCTCACGTCGATCCCTACTCGCACTTGGAGCTAGCCTTGGAGCCAGCCTTGGGGCCGGCCTTGGTGCCACCGCGATGCTCGGCAGCAGCGCGTTGGCGCGAGCTCCCAAGCTCGGCACCCAGACGCCGTACTGGCACCGCTTCGTTCTCGGCGATGCCGAGGTGACCGTCGTGTCCGACGGACCGCTGCCGCTCGGCGATCCCTCCGGGACCTTCACCGGCGTTCCCAAGGAAGAGGTCAAGAAGATGCTGGCGGACAGTTTCCTGTCGCCGGACAATGTCGTGCTCGAACAGAACTCGCCGATCGTGAACACCGGCGACAAGCTCGTCCTGTTCGACACCGGCATGGGTTCATCGAAAATGTTCGGCGCCAGCACGGGCCGGCAGCAGAAGAGCATGATGGAAGCCGGCATCAAGCCGGAGGACATCGATGCGGTGGTCTGCTCGCATGCCCATATCGATCACATCGGCGGCATCGTGGATGCCAACGACAAGCCGCTATTCCCGAACGCGCAGATCTATATCTCCCAGAGCGATTTCGACTTCTGGACCGACGAAGGCAAGCTCGGCAGTCCGGCCAAGGACTTCGTCGTTCACGCCCGCAAGAACCTGCTGCCGGTTCGCGAGCGGATCAAGTTCTTCAAGGACGGCGAGGAATTCCTGCCCGGCGTGCAGGCGATCGCGGCGCCCGGCCACACCGTCGGCCACACCATCTTCATGGTCAGCTCGGCCGGCAAATCCTTTGCCTTCCTCGGCGACCTCTCGCACCATTCCGTGCTGCTGCTGGAACGGCCGCGCATGGAGTTCTCCTACGACACCGACCCCAAGCAGGCCGCGGAATCGCGGGTGAAGTTGCTCACGATGCTCGCGGCGAACAAGACGCCGGTGATGTCCTATCACTTCGCCTGGCCGGGCTACGGTCATGTCGCCAAGGCCGGCGAGGGATTCCACTATTATCCCGAACCGATGAAGATGACGCTGTAAGCCGGCAAAATCACATCCGGGCGGCGCGAGCCGCCCGCATGATGGGCCGCCCGCGCATATTCATCCGAGGACGCCGGCTAACACCCCAGCCTGTCGGCGATTCCGCCAAAGTCCCCGGCGACGATGTCCCAATCGCCGGTCGCCTCGAAATCAACCTTCTGAAGCGGACCATACTCCGTCGGCCGTGCCACGAACGCGGTCTTCAATCCGTTCTTCTGCGCGGCCGCGAGATCGCCGTTGTGGGCGGCGACCATCATCACCTCGTCCGGCTTGAGGCAAAGCAGCTTTGCTGCGCCGAGATAGGTCTCGGGATCGGGCTTGTAATGCTCGAACAGCTCGGCCGACATGATGAGATCCCACGGCAGGCCGGCGAACTTCGCCATGTTGGTGAGCAGCGCGACGTTGCCGTTCGAGAGCGGCGCGATCACGAATTTTGATTTCAGCCGCGTCAGGCCGACGACGCTGTCCGGCCAGGGATGGAGGCGGTGCCAGCCCTTGGTGAGGTAGTCGAGATCGGCCTCGGTGAGGCCCTTGATCGCGAACTGCGCGACCAGCTTCTCCAGCGAGCGGCGGTGCAGATCATCGAGCATGACGTAGCCGCGCTCGGGGTGTTTGCGCACGTCATCCATCGAGGCCATGTACATGCCGCGCCAGCCGTCGACCAAGGCAGTCCAGTCGGCGCTGATGCCGCGCTGCCTGCTCCACCACATAAAGTCGGTGATCAGGCTGGTGCGCCAGTCCACAACCGTGCCGAACACGTCGAACACGAGGGCTCTGACGGCGGAGAGATCGGACATGGGCGCTTCCCCTGTTGTTCTTGTTGTCATTCCGGGGCGATGCGCAGCATCGAGCCCGGAATCCATTTCGCGTCGGAGTCTGCCGCCCGATGGATTCCGGGCTCTCCGGGCCGCGCTTTGCGCGGTCCCGTCGCCCCGGAATGACGGCAGTCGTTGTCGCGTCGCTCAGTCCAAATGGAACTTGGCCAGCTCGCGATGCTCGGCCTTGATGTAGCGCACGGTGCCGGTGACGGAGCGCATCACCACCGTCTCGGTCTCGATCACGCCGTCCTTGCGGAACTTGACGCCCGAGAGCAGCGAGCCCGTGGTGACGCCGGTGGCGGCGAACAGGCAGTCGCCGCGCGCCATGTCCTCGATGCCGTAGATCATCTTGGGATCGTTGACGCCCATCTTGGCGGCACGCTCGCGCTTCTCGTCGGAATCGAGGATCAGGCGGCACTGCATCTGGCCGCCGATGCAACGCAGCGCCACGGCGGCGAGCACGCCTTCCGGCGCGCCGCCCGTGCCGAGATACATGTCGACGCCGGTATTGTCAGGATCGGCGCAGTGGATCACGCCGGCGACGTCGCCGTCGGTAATCAGACGCACGGCGGCGCCGGTGGAGCGCACGCTCTCGATGATGCTGGCGTGGCGCGGACGGTCGAGCACGAGAACGGTAATCCCCTCCGGCTTGACGCCCTTGGCCTTGGCGAGGCGGCGGACGTTGTCGGCCGGGCTCGCATCGAGCTCGACGACGCCCTTGTCGTAGCCGGGACCGATCGCGAGCTTCTGCATGTAGACGTCGGGAGCGTGCAGCAGCGTACCGCCGTCGGCCATCGCCATGGTGGCGATCGAGCCCGGCATGTTCTTGGCGCACAGCGTGGTGCCCTCGAGCGGATCGACCGCGATGTCGACCTCGGGACCGGCCTTGAGGCCGACCTGCTCCCCGATATAGAGCATCGGCGCCTCGTCGCGCTCGCCCTCGCCGATCACGACGGTGCCCTGGATCGGCAGCTTGTTGAGCTCGCGCCGCATGGCGTCGACCGCGGCCTGGTCGGCCGCCTTCTCGTTGCCGTGGCCGCGCAGGCGCGCCGACGACACTGCCGCCCGCTCCGTCACCCGCACGATCTCCAGCGTCAGGATGCGCTCGAGCAAGGCTTGCGGCGGGACTGAAATATGGGTCGACATCGGCTAACTCCTTCAAACCGGTTCTGGACAGAAGTTCTCTGCCCACATCAATTCGCAACGCCCACGATTCGTTCGAACGAACCGCCTCAGTTCTTCTCGATCCGGATCACCTGCGGCCGTCCGCTGATCACCTTGTCCTTCTGCACGGCAGCGAGGGCGCGGCGCACGGCATCCTCGTGCGTCGCGTAGGTGATCAGGATGACGGGCACGGGGACCGCCTTGCCGTCCGCGGGCGCAGCGCCGCCATTGGGATGTCGCTGCACGATCGACTCGATCGAAATCTTCTGCTCGGCAAGCCGCGTCGCGATCGCAGCCGCGGTGCCGGGGAAATCGCGCGCCAGAAGACGAATGTAATAGCCGCCCTCGTGGCGCTCCATCGGCGCCTTCTTGGTGTCGCGCAATTGCGCAATGGGCCGGCCGAACGGATTGGCGCGGATGCCGCGCGCGACGTCGGCGATGTCGGCGACCACTGCGGATGCGGTCGCGGCGCCGCCGGCGCCCGGGCCGACCAGCGTGATCGGCGGAATGCCCTCGCCGTCGATCGTGACCGCATTGGTGACACCCATCACCTGCGCGATCGAGGAGGATTTCGGCACCATGGTCGGATGCACGCGCTGCTCGATGCCCTTGGCGGTGCGCACCGCAACGCCGAGCAGCTTGACGCGGTAGCCGAGATCGGACGCCGCGCGCAGATCTTCCGGCGCGATGGATGAGATGCCTTCGACATACACCGCGCTTTGAGCAACTTTCGTGCCGAAAGCGAGGCTGGCGAGAATCGCGAGTTTTTGCGCGGTATCGTGACCATCCACATCGAATGACGGGTTGGCCTCGGCATAACCGAGCCGCTGCGCGTCCTTGAGGCATTCGGCAAAGGACAGCCCCTCCTGCTCCATCCGGGTCAGGATGTAATTGCAGGTGCCGTTGAGGATGCCGTAGACGCGGTTGATGCCGGTTCCGGAAAGCCCCTCGCGCAACGTCTTGATGACGGGGATCGCGGCGCCGACGGCTGCCTCGAAATTCAGCGCACCGCCGTGCTTTTCGGCTGATTTGGCCAGTTTGAGGCCGTGCTTGGCCAGCAGCGCCTTGTTGGCGGTGACGACCGACTTGCCGGCGTTGAGTGCGGCCTCCACCGCCGACAGCGCGGGATCGCCGGCGCCGCCCATCAGCTCGACGAAGCAATCGATGCCGGGATGGGTGGCCAGCGCCATCGGATCCCTGGCCCATTCGACGCCACGCAGATCGACGCCGCGCTTCTTCGCCTTCGAGCGCGCGGTGACGGCGACGACGCGGATGCCGCGGCCGCTGCGGCCCGCGAGCACGCGCGCCTGCGTTTCGATCAAACGGACCACTTCGGCGCCCACGGTGCCGAGCCCCGCTATGCCCACTTTCAGGGGTGCAACCATGATGTCTTAGAAAACCTGCCGAAGAGAACTCAACGCCGATTGGCGAGCGGAACGACGTTGTGCAACGTTTCGATGCCGCTTTCAAGGAAGCGTCGCACGCCGCGCGCGGCCTGCCTGATCCGTTGCTCGTTTTCCACCATGGCGATGCGGACATATCCTTCACCATGCTCGCCGAAGCCGACGCCGGGCGAGACAGCGACGCCGGATTTCTCCACCATCAGGGTAGCGAACTGCATGCTGCCGACGCTGCGGAAAGCCTCCGGCAGCGGCACCCAGGCAAACATCGAGGCCTCCGGCGGCGGGATCTCCCAGCCGGCACGGCCGAACGATTCCACCAGCGCATCGCGGCGCTTGCGATAGGTGTCGCGCATCTCCTTGATACAATCATCCGGACCGTTCAGCGCCGCGGTCGCCGCGACCTGGACCGGTGTGAACGCACCGTAATCGAGATAGGATTTGACGCGGGCGAGCGCGGCGATCACGCGCTCATTGCCGACCGCAAAGCCCATGCGCCAGCCGGCCATCGAATAGGTTTTCGACATCGAGGTGAACTCGACGGCGACGTCCATCGCGCCCGGCACCTGGAGCACCGAGGGCGGCGGGTTGCTCTCGTCGAAATAGACCTCGGCATAGGCGAGATCGGACAGGATCAGGATCTCGTGCTTCTTCGCGAATGCGACGAGGTCCTTGTAGAAATCGAGGCTCGCGACATAGGCGGTCGGGTTCGACGGATAGCAGACCACGAGCGCGAGCGGCTTCGGGATCGAATGGACGATCGCCCGTTCGGCCGCCTCGAAGAATTGCGGCGTCGGCTCGGAGGGCACCGAGCGGATCACGCCGCCCGCCATCAAGAAGCCGAAGGCGTGAATCGGATAGCTCGGGTTCGGACAGAGGATGACGTCACCGGGCGCGGTGATCGCCTGCGCCACGTTGGCAAAGCCCTCCTTCGAGCCGAGCGTCGCCACGATCTGGGTGTCAGGGTTGAGCTTCACGCCGAAGCGGCGGGCGTAGTAGCCGGCCTGGGCGCGGCGCAGTCCGGGGATGCCGCGGGAGGCCGAGTAGCGGTCGGTGCGCGGTTTGCCCAGCGTCTCCTTCAGCTTCTCCAGCACATGCGCCGGGGCCGGCAGATCCGGGTTGCCCATGCCGAGGTCGATGATGTCGGCGCCGGCATTCCGCGCGGCCGCCTTGGCCCGGTTGACCTGCTCGAACACGTAAGGCGGAAGGCGGCGGATGCGGTAAAATTCTTCCATGGCTCTCTGGGCTCCGGGCAACCGGTCAGGACAGAATCGACAGGGCAGGACGGCGATTCGGAAAGGGTTCGGCCTCGTCGCGAAAATTACTCAAAATCAAATACTTAGAGCAATCATCGACGACGAGGACTGAAGTCCTTCGTCCTGACCGTCGGCTGAACCGGGGTCTTTTAGCACGGCAAGGCGGTGGCGCCAGCGATTCCCTTGCCGCGCCTCACTTCGCATCCTTGCCGGCAACGGCCTGGCGATCGCGCGCGGCGGCGAGCTCGGCCTCGATCTTGGCGCGCTGTTCCGGCGGGATGATTGCTTGATCGCGATCGGGAGGCAGGTCGTGCACCGGCAGATAGCTCCCGGGCTCCCTCGGATGCGCCTGCGCGTCCGTCGGCGCCATATCCGCGAACTGACTCGAACAGCCGCCCAGCGCAAATGCCACGCTCAGCAGCGCGCCACCGATCAGCAGCGACCTCTGTAGGACCCTCAACGCCAACACTTGGGAAATCCCCTACTCGTCCCAATGCAAGCTGCCGCACACTAACCCGACAACCTGCCCAAGCTCAAACCATTGCTGCCCACAAATGGAACGAGCGAGAAAACATCAAAGGCCCACGACCGGAGGGTTGCACCGCGATTGTGACAAAACCAAGAAACTTTGTCGCAGTGCAGCACATCTTGGAGCGTGTTTAACGTCAAACATGCGAGCTTCGCGGTGACGAATACGGAATGACCCGTTACTGTTCTGCCCATGAGTATGGCCACCACCGATACGCCCAAACCCGAGACCAAGTTCGATCCGGAAGCCTTCGCGATGAATGTCGCGCGGGCGATGGAGAGCGGCGGCAAGGCGCTTGCGGCCTACCTCAAGCCGCGCGAGAGCGGCGAGGTGCAGGATCGCCCGCCGGCCGAGCTGGCCGAGGTCGTCAAGACCTTCACCTCGGTTGCGGAATATTGGTTGTCGGATTCGTCCCGCTCGTCCGATCTGCAGACCAAGCTCGCCAAGGATTATCTCGACCTCTGGGGCTCGGCGGTGCGCCGCATGGCCGGCCAGGACGCCCCTCCGGCAATCGCGCCCTCGCCGCGCGACAAGCGCTTTGCCGATCCGGAATGGAAATCGAACCAGTTCTTCGATTTCGTCATGCAGCTCTATCTGCTCACGACCAAATGGGCGCAGGAGCTGGTGCGCGATGCCGAAGGGCTCGATCCGCCGACCCGCCGCAAGGCGGAGTTCTACGTCCAGCAGGTCATCAACGCATTGTCGCCGTCCAACTTCGTGCTGACCAATCCGGAGGTGCTGCGCGAGACGGTGGCGAGCAGCGGCGAGAACCTTGCGCGCGGCTTGAAGATGCTGGCCGAGGACATCGCGGCCGGCAAGGGCATGCTGAAGATCCGCCAGTCCGATCCGGACAACCTCGTCGTCGGCGTCAACATGGCAACGACGCCGGGCAAGGTGATCTATCAGAATGAGATGATGCAGCTGATCCAATATTCGCCGACCACGGAGACGGTGCTGCGCACCCCGCTCCTGATCGTGCCGCCATGGATCAACAAGTTCTACATCCTCGATCTCAAGCCGGACAAATCCTACATCAAGTGGTGCGTCGACCAGGGCATCACCGTGTTCGTGATCTCATGGGTCAATCCCGACAAGCGGCTCGGCAACAAGAGCTGGGAAGACTACATGAAGCAAGGCCCGCTCCGGGCGATGGACGTGATCGAGAAGGTCACCGGCGAGATGAAGGTGCACACCGCCGGCTATTGCGTCGGCGGCACCATGCTCGCGACCACGCTGGCCTGGCTCGCCGAGAAGCGCCGCCAGCGCGTCTCGTCGGCGACGTTCTTCGCGGCGCAGGTCGACTTCACCCATGCCGGCGACCTCCTGGTGTTCGTCGACGAGGACCAGATCGCCTCGCTCGAGCAGGACATGAAGGCGGCCGGCGTGCTCGAAGGCTCGAAGATGGCGATGGCCTTCAACATGCTGCGCTCCAACGACCTGATCTGGTCCTATGTCGTCAGCAACTATCTGAAAGGCCAGCAGCCCAGCGCGTTCGACCTGTTGCACTGGAATTCCGACGCGACCCGCATGACCGCGTCGAACCATTCCTACTATCTGCGCAATTGTTATCTGGAGAACCGGCTCTCCACCGGCACGATGGTGCTCGACAACACGCTGCTCGATCTCTCCAAGGTCAAGGTGCCCGTCTACAATCTCGCCACCCGCGAGGATCATATCGCGCCGGCGGAATCGGTGCTGTACGGCTCGCAATTCTTCGGCGGTCCGGTGAAATATGTGCTGTCGGGCTCCGGCCATATCGCAGGCGTGGTCAACCCGCCGGCCTCGAACAAGTATCAGTACTGGACCAACGACAACATCAAGGATGTCAACGTCGCCGAGTGGATGAAGGGCGCCGTCGAGCACAAGGGCTCGTGGTGGCCCGACTGGCGGCAATGGCTGGGCGAGCTCGATCCCGAGCAGGTTCCCGCGCGCATACCGGGGAGCGAAGCATTCCCGCCGATCGAGGACGCGCCCGGCAGCTATGTCAGGGTGCGCGCATAGCGGAATCGCCTGCGCTTTCGTATAGACTGGCGCTCACCATAGCGACGACAGAGGGACCGGACCATGACGCGCGAATTGTTCTGGCTGACACTGACGGTGATTCTGACCGGGATCCTTTGGATTCCCTACATAGTCAATCGGTGTCAGGTCCGCGGCCTCAGCGGTGCGATGGCCAACCCGTCGCGCAACGACAAGCCGCAGGCGGACTGGGCGAACCGGCTGATGTTCGCGCATGACAACGCGGTCGAGAACCTGGTGATCTTCGCGCCGCTGGTGCTGATCCTGAACGCGATCGACTATTCCACGAAATGGACCGTGCTCGCCTGCGCCGTCTATTTCTGGTCGCGCGTCGCACATCTGATCGTCTATGCGATCGGCATCCCAGTGTTCCGCACGCTCGCCTTCACCGTCGGCTTCCTCGCCCAGGCCGTGCTGGCGCTGGCGATCTTCAGGGTGTTTTGATGTCGTGTCCCGGACGCGCGAAGCGCGAGCCGGGACCTAGATGGCTGCAATCAAGACAGCAACAATGGGCCCCGGCTCTGCAGCGCATCACTGAAGAAGTGCTGCGCTGCGTCCGGGGTACGAGACAGCCTTACTCCTCCGGAAGGCCCAGCATCAGCCGCATGTTCTGCACGGCTGCGCCGGATGCGCCCTTGCCGAGATTGTCGAGCCGGGCGACCAAGACCGCCTGATGATATTTGTCGCTGGCGAAGACATAGAGTTCGAGCATGTTGGTCTCGTTGAGCGCCTCCGGCTCCAGCCGGCCGCCCCTGCTCGCCTCGTTCTGCAGCGGCATCACCTTGACGTATTTCGAGCCGGCGTAACGCTTGGCGAGCGCGGCTTGCAGGTCAGCTCCGCCAGGCTTGCCGGGCAGCGTGTCGAGCTGCAGCGGCACCGAGACCAGCATCCCCTGGCGGTAGTTGCCGACCGACGGGATGAAGATCGGCCGCCGCGTCAGGTTGGAATAGAGCTGCATCTCGGGCAGATGCTTGTGCTCGAAGCCGAGGCCGTAGAGCTCGAAGGCCGGCGCGCTGCCGTCCTCGAAGCTTGCGATCATCGACTTGCCGCCGCCTGAATAGCCGCTCACCGCGTTGACGGTGACCGGATAATCCTGCGGCAGCAGACCGGCATCGACGATCGGCCGCAGCAGCGCGATCGCGCCGGTCGGATAGCAGCCGGGATTGGAGACCTTGCTGGCGGCCTTGATCTTGCCGGCCTGGTCCGGCGCCAGTTCCGGAAAGCCGTAGGCCCAGTCGGGCGCGACCCGGTAGGCGGTGGAGGCGTCCAGCACCTTCGGCGCATGAGCTCCCATGCTGTCGACCAGGGCGACCGTCTCCTTGGCGGCATCATCAGGCAGGCAGAGGATGACGAGGTCCACCTCCTCCATCAGCGCCTTCTTGGCCGCGGGGTCCTTACGCTTGTCGTCGGGAAGCGCCTTCACCACGACATCGTTCTGAAGCTTCAGCCGCTCATTGATGCCGAGCCCGGTGGTGCCGGAGCCGCCGTCGACGAAGACGGTGGCGGGCTTGTTGGCCGCACTGGCGGTCGGAGCTTTGGTGGTGTCAGCGAGACTCATGGCGCGCTCCCTTCGAGCATGTTCGTGTCGTCTGCAAAAACCTGCGGCCTTGCCTGCCGCATCAAATCCGAGATCTGCCTGGCGTCGGCATCGCCGGCACTGAGCGCATTGGCAATCGCCGCATAATCGGCGTCCGATTTGTGCTGGTTGAGCTTGAAGCTGCCTTCGACCTCTTCAACATTCATCACCAGACCCACGATCGCCTTCTTCATCGTCTCCAGGCGGCCCGCCGTCATCTTGCCCGACGTCCACGGCTTCTTCGGCAGCAGCCAGCTCTCGAACTTGTCGCTGAGCGTGTCGATCTGCACCGACAATTCGTCGTCCGCCAGAAGGCGCACCGGCCCGCTCAGATGCACCGACTGGTAGAGCCAGGTCGGCACCTGATCCGGCGAGACGTACCAATCCGGCGATACATAGGCATCGGGGCCGTTGACCGCGAGCAGCCAGGACGCATCACTGCCCGCCAGCTTTAGCAGCGGATTGTGACGGGCGACATGAAAGGCGGCCTGCGGCGTGCCGTCGGCGGCGTAAGTCAGATAGAAGGGCAACGGTGAGGCGATCGGCTTGCTGCCGTCGAAGGCACACATGGTGCCGAAGCCGCGCGCTTCGGCGAATTTCAGGCTTGCGGCGCGGTCCTGCTTGAAAAAGGGTGGCGTGTACATCGTGGTCTCCTGCTGGGCCTCCTCGAGGGAGCCGCCGGATCAGATCGCGCTGACAGGAGAGAGAATGCCGCGGATCGGATCCAGCGGCAAAGACGATGATCTCAAACGCGATCGACCGCCCAAACCGCTAAAGAGCGGCGGCGGCGACGGGCGAACAGGATGGTCGCGGCGTTGATCATGGCGCGCGGCTATAAGGCCAGATCGGGTTCCGGTCAAGGTGCCGGCGTCAGATGACGCGCCAGATCCATTCCATGAGCTTGGCGAGCACGTCGCCGAACAGCAGGAGCACGGCGGACCAGATCAGGGCCGAGACGAAATTGGCGGCCTGGAAGCTCCAATAAGGCATCTCGAAGATGCCGGCCGCAAGCGGCACGGAGGCGCGCAAGGGGCCGAAGAAGCGGCCGATGAAGATGCTGGGGATGCCCCAGCTGCGCACGAAGGCCTCGCCTCTGGGCAGAAGGCCCGGATAGCGCGAGAGCGGCCACATCTCGGCGACCTTTTCCTTGTAGCGATAGCCGAACCAGTAAGAGACCCAATCGCCCAGCGCCGCGCCGAGGCCGCCGGCGATCCAGACCGGGTAGAAGCTGATGCCGCTCGCCCCGATCAGCGCACCGATCGCGACCAGCGCGCCCCAGGCCGGGACCACCAGCGAGATGAAGGCAAGCGATTCCCCGAAGGCGAGCAGAAACACGATCGGTGCCGCCCAGGCCTGGTGAACGCGCACGAAATCGGCCAGGGCGTGCGCAAATTGCTCCATCAAAAATAGCCTTCCCGCCCCGTCTCAAGGTGCTGCTCGATGAAAAGGACTGGTAAGCCAAGGACTTGTGTGACATCAAGTCACAAAACCCGACATGACGCTAGGCGAACCGTCAAATTGCCGGGAACTTGTGGGCCCTGCGGCGTAAAATCGCCGGGATTGGCTCCCAACCCACACCGCCAGCCCGCCGGCGGTAACCTTTCCAAGGCAGAAGTGGCATAGTCGGGCCAACCGATTCGCCGCCCATGCGGCCCTCAAAACGCATCAAGATATATGTCCAAGCAGTTGAAGCCTAAAGCAAAAGACGACTTTTTCGGCGGCGACGAGCCGAAACCTCGTGCCGCCAAGGCGGCGCCGCGCGGAAGCGGCGGGGAAGCCGATTACACGGCAGCCGACATCGAGGTGCTCGAAGGGCTGGAACCAGTGCGTCGCCGGCCTGGCATGTATATCGGCGGCACCGATGAGAAGGCGTTGCATCATCTGTTCGCCGAGGTCATCGACAATTCGATGGACGAGGCGCTGGCGGGACATGCGACCTTCATCGGAGTCGAGCTGAGTGCGGATGGGTTCCTGACCGTCACCGACAATGGCCGCGGCATCCCGATCGATCCGCATCCGAAGTTCCCGAAGAAGTCGGCGCTCGAAGTGATCATGTGCACGCTGCATTCGGGCGGCAAGTTCGACAGCAAGGTCTACGAGACCTCCGGCGGTCTGCACGGCGTCGGCATCTCCGTGGTGAACGCCCTCTCCTCGCGGCTCGAGGTCGAGGTCGCGCGCGGCCAGAAGCTGCACCGCATGATTTTCGAACGCGGTCATCCAAAGGGCAAGCTCGAGGATCTCGGGAAGGTCAACAACCGCCGCGGCACGCGCGTGCGCTTCAAGCCCGACACCGACATCTTCGGGCCTAAGGCGGCCTTCAAGCCGCAGCGCCTGTTCAAGATGACGCGTTCGAAGGCCTATCTGTTCGGCGGCGTCGAGATCCGCTGGAACTGCGCACCCGAGCTCCTCAAGGGCGTCGAGGACGTGCCGGCGGAAGCCACGTTCCACTTCCCCGGCGGCCTCAAGGACTATCTCGCGGCGGCGATCCACGCCGACACGCTGGTGCATCCCGACATCTTCTCCGGCAAGTCGGGCCGCAACGGCGCGCATGGCGCCTGCGAATGGGCGGTGGCCTGGACCGCGGATGCGGACGGCTTCCTCTCCTCGTACACCAACACCGTCCCCACGCCCGACGGCGGCACGCACGAATCCGGCCTGCGCAGCGCGCTGCTCCGAGGCCTGAAGGATCACGCCGAGCGCGTCGGCCAGGGCAAGCGCGCTTCGTCCATCACCTCGGAAGACGTGATGGTGGGCGCGGCCGTGATGCTGTCCGTGTTCGTGCGCGAGCCCGAATTCCAGGGCCAGACCAAGGACCGTCTCGCCACCGCCGAAGCACAGCGCATCGTCGAACAGGCCATGAAGGATCCGTTCGACCATTGGCTGTCGGGCAATCCGAACATGGCCAACCGGCTGCTCGACTTCGTGATCGACCGCGCCGAGGAGCGGCTGCGCCGCCGGCAGGAGAAGGAAACGGCGCGCAAGACCGCCGGCAAGAAGCTGCGCCTGCCCGGCAAGCTTGCCGACTGCACCGACGCCGGCACCGATGGCTCGGAGCTGTTCATCGTCGAAGGCGACTCGGCCGGCGGCAGCGCCAAGCAGGCGCGCGACCGCAAGACGCAGGCCGTGCTGCCGCTGCGCGGCAAGATCCTCAACGTCGCTTCCGCGGGCAAGGACAAGCTGACCGCGAACGCACAGCTCTCCGATCTCGTGCAGGCGATCGGCTGCGGCCAGCTCCTCCAATATCGCGAAGAGGATCTGCGCTACCAGCGCATCATCATCATGACCGACGCCGACGTCGACGGCGCACACATCGCGTCGCTGCTGATCACCTTCTTCTACCGGCAGATGCCGAAGCTGATCGACGAAGGACATCTCTTCCTCGCGGTGCCGCCGCTCTACAAGCTGACCCACGGCACGAAGTCGGTCTACGCACGCGACGACAAGCACAAGGACGAGCTGATCAAGACCGCGTTCAACGCCAACGCCAAGGTCGAGGTGAACCGCTTCAAAGGCCTCGGCGAGATGATGCCGGCGCAGCTCAAGGAGACCACCATGGATCCGGCCAAGCGGACTCTGCTCAAGGTGGTCCTGCTGCCCGACGACCGCGACACCACCGCAGATTCGGTGGAGCGCCTGATGGGCACCAAGGCCGAGGCGCGCTTCGCCTTCATCTCGGACAAGGCTGAGTTTGCCAGCGAAGAGCTGCTGGACGTCTGAGCGCCAGCACCGTCGCACGCCGCTCAAGTGCCCCGGCCAGAAGCCGGGGCTCTCTTGTTCTGGGGGCCATTCCTTGCCGGATATACCTGCCTACCGTCCGCCTCGCATCCGGCGATTCCCGGCACCGCCGCGGCGATTCGGCCACCGACTCGCGGTGCTCGGGCCGTGGCAAGACGGCCACGATTTCGGGGAAGGCCGAATTTCCTAACGAAACCCTACCCGAATTGGCAACGTGAAAATCTGAACAAGTCTTTGACTTTACGTAATTATTTCTGATGCAGGCATTCAGGCCGCAAATGCGCGCTTCCCGGCGTTTTCCGGCGACTGTGCCTGCCCGGCAACAGCATTTCGGGAGGAAACGTCTATAGTTCAGGTCATCAGATGACACGAACTTCAGTGCGCTCGCGCCTGCTACGACAGACCAAGGTTGGGGATTTTGACATGAAGAAGATTTTGCTCGCTCTGACCGCGGTTGCCGCAATGACCGGTTCGGCCTCGGCCGCCGACTTGGGTGCCCGTCCCTACGTGAAGGCCCCGATGCCGGCGCCCGTCGCCAACTGGACCGGCTTCTACGTGTTCGGCGGCGGCGGCGGTGGGCTCTCCAATGCCGACCAGCAGATTGTCGACACCGTCTCGGGTACCCCGCTGACGATCACTCAGCGTCAAGGTGGCTCAGGTTGGTTTGGTACGGTCGGCGCTGGTTACGATTGGCAGTTCAGCGGCACCTGGGTTGCCGGCGTGTTTGGCGACGCTCAGTTCGGCAGCATCCGCTCCACCATCCAGGATCCGATCTTCGACATCACTGGTAACCAGAAGCTGGAAACCTCTTGGGCCGCGGGTGTGCGCCTCGGCTGGCTGGTCGCTCCGAACGTTCTCTCCTACGTCAACGGCGGTTACTCCGGCGCCCACTTCGGCCGCACCAACTTCACGACGCTGGGCGGTACTCCGGTCGGTGTTCACCTCAATAGCTATGATCGCCATGGGTGGTTCATCGGCGGCGGCGTCGAGAACAGCCTGAACATCTTCGGCATCACCTCGCCCGGCTGGTTCATGAAGACCGAATACCGTTCGGCCTTCTACAACGCCAAGACCCAAACCGAGCTCCTCGATGCCGGTAACGTGCCGCTCGTCAACAGCGTCCGCGCCAACCATTGGAACCAGACGATCTCGACCTCGCTGGTCTACCGCTTCAACTGGACCGGTCCGGTCGTCGCGAAGTACTGATCTGATCTCACGATCAAACGTCAAAGCCCCGGCATCGCCGGGGCTTTTTCGTTTCGGGAATACGCTTCTTCCCTCCTGCGCCGGTGCTGGCATTGTATCCACACCGAACCTACGGTTACTGTGCGCCCAAGCTTTCGACGCCGGGGATCCTTCATCGTCGCGCGCGACAGAAGCGGACCGATGGGAGGAATGCATGCGCAGATTTCTGCTCGTCGCAGGCCTGTTTGCAACTGCCCTCGGCCTGCTCTGGATCGGACAGGGCACGGGCACCGTTCCGTGGCCGCGGTCGAGCTTCATGGTCAACCAGCTGCAATGGGCCGGCTATGGCGCCGCCATGGCCGGCTTCGGGCTGGTGCTGATCTGGCAGAGCAACCGATAGAAGAAACCAGGGAATAAGAGCATGACATCCAGCCGGTTCGATCTCCGCGGCAAGGTCGCGATCGTCACGGGAGGCAATGGCGGTATCGGGCTCGGCATGGCGCGCGGCCTTGCAGATGCCGGCGCCGACATCGCCGTCGTCGGGCGCAACGAGACCAAGTCCGCCGCCGCGGTGGCCGATCTCAGGCAGCGCGGCGTGAAGGCGATCGCCGTGACCACTGACGTGACCGACAAGGCGGCCGTCGCGGCCATGATCGACCGCGTCACCAAGGAGCTCGGCCGCATCGACGTTCTCATCAACAATGCGGGCATCAGCATCCGCAAGCCGCCGCACGAGCTCGAGCTCGACGAGTGGAACAAGGTGATCGACACCAACCTCACCAGCGCCTTCCTGTGCTCGAAGCTCGCCTATCCGGCCTTGAAGGCGTCCGGCAACGGCAAGGTGATCAACATCGGCTCGATGATGTCGATCTTCGGTGCGAGCTTCGCCGCCGCCTATGCGGCGAGCAAGGGCGGCATCGTGCAGTACACGCGCGCCTGCGCCAATGCCTGGGCGCCCGACAACATCCAGGTCAATGCAATCCTGCCGGGCTGGATCGATACCGACCTCACCCGCGGCGCGCGGCAGCAGGTGTCGGGATTGCACGAGCGGGTGCTGGCGCGCACGCCTGCGGGACGCTGGGGCGACATCGACGACTTTGCCGGCATCGCCGTGTTCCTGGCATCGTCCGCGTCGAACTTCGTCACGGGCACCGCGATCCCCGTCGATGGCGGCTTCTCAGTGATGGCCTGAGGCGCAGGCGACGCGACGCATGAAAAAAGCCCCGGCATCCCTGCCGGGGCTTTTGCGTCCAAAGCCTGGCGCGATCAGTACTTCGCCATCACGGGTCCGCCGAACTTGTAACTGACGCCGAGCGTCACGGTATGGTACTGGCTGGCGACGCTGTAGGGAACATTGCCGTTGGGCGTGACCAGCGGGGCGCCGCCGCGGTGATAGCGCTCGAAATCGTAATAGCGATATTCGACCTTGCCGAGCCAGTTCGGCGCGAATGCGTATTCCACGCCCGCACCCGCCGTCCAGCCGTTGGTGTTCGATGAGAAGGCATCAACTCCGACGCCAAGATTCGTGTTCACGTGGCGCTGCTCGCCATAGGCCCAGCCGCCCGTTGCGAAGAGCAGCCATTTGTCGAACGCGACGCCCGCCCGGCCGCGAATGGTGCCGACCCAGCGCAGCGTGGTTTCGTCCCTGGTCCCGCCGACGAAATTGTCGTCGCCCTTGATGTCAGCCCAGGCGAGATCGCCTTCGACGCCGAGCACGAAATTCCTGATCTGCCAGTTGTAGCCGGCGAGGCCGCCGGCGATGGCGCCGCTCGAGCTGTAGCTGTTCGCAAAACCGATGTCGTTGATGCGATCGTGGTCGCCCCAGCCATATCCGCCGAACCCGCCGATGTAGAAGCCGGTCCAGTTGTACAGGGCCACCGGCGGCGCGATCGGCGCGGCCTTGACTGCCATGTCGGCTGCCGTCGCGACGCCGGGCGCGCCGACCAAAAGAGACATCATTCCTGCGAAAGCCAAAACCCTTTTCATCGATATTGCTCCAGAAAAAGTTGCAACGAAGCGAAATGGTCTACCGCCGAATGTATACGTCGCGCCGGTTGCGCCGCGAGGCGAATTCGCCCTGCGCTCCGGTTCCCGTGCGCTATTTAGGGAGAAAGTGGCATTCGGATCACGCAAGGGTCTGTGATATTGACGTTTCTCATGCGCAAAAAAGAAGCCCCGGACCAGCCGGGGCTTTTTGAATTTTGCGGTGCTTTTTTTGATCGTTGGTCGCGTTGCGTCGACGTGCTCAGTAACGGGCGATGGTCGGGGCGTCGAACTTGTAGCTCGCGCGCACGACGGCCCATTGGATATCGCGCGGTTTGGCATCGAACGTGTAGTTTCCGGAGGTGCCGCCGAGCTGATAGGTCTGGCTGCCGAAGGCAGCGTAATTGTATTCGAGGCCGACGATCCAGTTGCGGGTGACGCCGTATTCCCAGCCGGCGCCGACCGTCCAGCCGTTGGCCCAGTGGGTCTGTCCGCCCGAGCCCGTCGCCACACCCGCGGTATCGGTAACCGAGAGACGGTTGTTCACGCCGGCATAACCGCCCTTGATGTAGAAGAGGTTGTTCTGCACCGCGAAGCCGGCGCGGCCGACGACGGTCGCGAGCACGTTGGCGCGCCAGGAGAACACGTCGTCCCCGGCCCCGAACTCGGTGTTCGTGATCGTGCCCTTGTTGTCGAGCCCGGAGATCGTGCCTTCCATGCCGAACACGTAGTTGTTGGCCTGCCAGTTGTAGCCGATCTGGGCGCCGCCCATGATGCCCGATTTGCGCTGACGGAAGCTATCACCCGGCGAAAGGTCGCCGAACGGCGCGCCGATCCCGTTGTTGACAAAATGCTCGTTGGTCCATGCGCCGCCGATGTGGCCGCCGACATAGAAGCCGGTCCAGGTGAACAGCGGCTCGACATAGGCGGGCGCCTTCGTGTAGCGCGCACCGAGATCGGCGGCGGAGGCAGCGCCGGTCGAAACCAGTGCGGTCGTGCAGGCGAAGGCGGCAATCAATTTATTACGCATGGTACACCCCGTGTCCTTTGATGGGCGCACGGTCACAGACGGGTGTTACTAAAATTCGAATCAACACAGTTAACGCGGCGCGCCGGCCGCTCAGGTCCGCAAATCCGCCCGCGCTGTTGCAGACCCGCAACGCCCGCCGTGCGATTTAACGCGATGTTATCCCTACCGATGTGCTGCGCTACGACGCCGGCGCGGCCTTCGAATGCACGTGCTCTGGCCGCACGCCGAGCGCCAGCAGGCGCGCCGGAATGCCCTGGAGCCATGGCAGCGCGGTGATGAGGCGCACGATCAGCGGCACCTTCAGCGGCCGGTCGCCGCTCCGCAGGGCGCCGCTGATGATGTTGTTCTGCACGAGCACCTGCATGCGCTGCGTCATCTTCACCGGGAACTCGCGGCGACGCCTGACGGCATCGAGCTCGTTCTCGGAGGGGCAGCCGCGCTGCAGCTTGTCCGCCAGCAGATTGGCGGTCGCGACCGCATCCTGCACGGCGAGATTGACGCCGACGCCGCCGACCGGCGACATCGCATGAGCGGCATCGCCGATGCAAAGCAGGCCCGGCCGCGTCCAGCGCGGCAGGCGGTTGATCGCGACGGTCAGCAGCTTGACGTCGTCAAAACTCTTCACCTCGGCAATGCCGGATCTGAGGACCGGGGCCATCCGCACGACGTCGTCCAGCAGCGCCTGCAGCCCCCTAGCCTTCACCGACTGGTGCTGTCCCTTGGCGATGACATAGGCGCATTGCCAATAATCGCCGCGATCGAAGGTGATCATCATCTTGCCGGGCTCGACGCGCGCGAACACGTTTTCCGTCTCCTCGGCGTTGCGACCGGCGCGAAACCACAGCACGTCCATCGGCGCGCCGATCTCCTCGACCGCGAGCCCCGAGCGCTCGCGCACCGTCGAATGCCTGCCGTCGCATGCGACGGTGAGATCGGCTTCGATGTCGATGGGGCCATCAGGCGTCTGCGCGCGCACGCCGGCGATGGTCTCGCCGCGGCGGATCAGATCGACCGCCTCGGTGCTCATCATCACCTCGAGCGAGGCAAAGCGCCGGCCGGCCTCGCGCAGGAAGTTCAGGAAGTCCCATTGCGGCATGAAGGCGATGAAGGGGTATTTGGTGCGGAGTCGCGAAAGATCGGCGATGCGCACCGGCGTGCCGCCGAACAGGCCGTCCATCTTCTGCAGGCGCTGATGCGGCAGCTTCAGGAAGCCCTCGATCAGGCCGAGTTCGTCCATCACCTGAAGCGTCGAGGGATGCACGGTGTCGCCGCGAAAATCGCGGAAGAAATCCGCGTGCTTCTCCAGCACCACGACCTCGATGCCGGCCCGCCCCAGGAGATAGCCGAGCATCATGCCGGCAGGTCCGCCGCCGACGACGCAGCAGCGGACCTTTTTCGTCCGGCTTGATGGTTGTTCGGATGTCATTGCAGCCACGATCCGCGATGCGAGTACGATCGAGATATGGCGGATAATGTAGCGCCGATTCCCGGCGAACCGCGCCTGAATTTGGAGCCGGGTTGTCGAACGCCGGCCCACAGCTTGGATCGCGCCGGCCCCTCCGACCCCCGGGAATAAGCCGCTCACCCAGTTGTTAAAACGGGGATATACGCCCCAAAAGGGTACCAGAGGGAACGTTCAACGTGGCATGGTTGCTTGCAGGCGTGGCAGCCTGGCTCGCCATCAACATCGCGCTGGTCTATCTGCGCACGCGCCGAAGCCGCGATGCGGAAGAGAGCGAGCCGCGGGTCTAGCTTTGCCGGCGCGGCCGTTCGCGTCAGCGCCGCCGGCCGCTTGCGAGGCAACATAGGCCCGTACCACGCGGGCCTATCTGCACAGCACCTGCCTATTTCTGATCTTCATTGCTGGTGCCGGTGCCCGGACTGCCGATCGGCAAGCCGTTCGGCGCATGACCGACACCTGCGTTCCGTTCAGCTTGCGCGGCCGATGGCGAGGTGCCGTTCGCAGTCGGGGACCGAACGTTCGGATTGATCTGGCCGGTATTGGTGTTGACGTTGGCCCCGGTCGTGGTGCCGTGAATCCCCATCCCCGAAGGAGCCGACGGCCCCGAATTGGCGCTGCTGGAGGATGTGCCCATTCCGGCGCCCGAGCTGGCCGCCGATCCCGCGCCGCCGGTCCC
Source organism: Bradyrhizobium sp. LVM 105 (assembly GCF_003957705.1). Taxonomy (NCBI): domain Bacteria; kingdom Pseudomonadati; phylum Pseudomonadota; class Alphaproteobacteria; order Hyphomicrobiales; family Nitrobacteraceae; genus Bradyrhizobium; species Bradyrhizobium sp. LVM 105. The sequence continues at coordinate 74,251 of NZ_QZMV01000020.1, forward strand.
CGTTCCGGCCGCAGCACCGGCACTGGCACCGCCACCCGCTCCACCGCCGCCGCCTGCTCCGCCACCGCCCTGAGCGAGTACGGTCGTCGAAAGCGCAGCGCATGCGAAGGCTACGAGGATGGACTTGCGGATCATGGATGGTCTCCCTGGTTTGGGCAGACAATCCAGGACACCAGGAGTTGTTCCTCTTCCGATCCGTATCCGCCGACCATCGCCCTCAATTATTGCTGCGGTTCGCGCTGCGAAAGCTCTTGATCTCGGACACGCTGCCGTCGCGGTAGGTCAGCTCGACCGAGACGGACTGCGTGCTTGGCGCGAGCTTCATGTAGAGCGGCATGCCGGCGCTGATGGCGCTGGGATCGCGCATGTCGCAGGGCGGCATCTTCAGCACCTGGTTGGGCACGGCGGTGTCGATGCCGATGCGCACCTCGCGGATGGCACAGCGGTAGGACACGAGGTGCGTGTAGTAGACCAGCAGCCCGTTGAACTCGCGGAACGACAGCCAGCTCGTCGAGGTCATGTCGAGGATCTTGCGCTGGTCGCGGATCAGCGCGGCCTCGGGATCGAACCGGATCGGGAACGGCCCCTGCATGTCGCCGGACTGGTCGACATAGCGGACCTCGATAGTGCCGGCCTGCGCGTCCGACGGCAATTCGATCGACGGGTTCGGCATCCGCTTGCGCGTGCGCGGATCGAGCGTGTCGATGAAGCCGGTCTCGCGGAAATCACCCTTGCCGGCGATGCGCCAGGAAATGCCGAGCGTCGGGTCGGCGAACGAGAACGTAACGCTCCAGCCGCCATTGTGCCGCGAGAAGCTCGCGATCGGCGCGTTGGTGGTCACCTCCTTCGGCAGCTGCGGCACCGACACCGGCGGCAGTGCCGCGAGCTTCTGCGGCGGCGGATCGGCCGGGCGCGCGGCGGCGTCCTTCGCCGTGCCGCTCAGGAAAACGTCGTCGACCATCTGATCGAAATAGACCGGCACCTGCCTGTGCTTGACGGTATCGGCCATCTCGCTGACGGCGCGGCGGGTGCGCTGCGCCACCTGCACGAGGTTCTCGCCGGGCTGGAGCAGCTCCCTGGCGAAGGTGCGCGTGAACACCGAATTGGGATTGGTGTCGTCATTGGACAGACGATCGAGCGCGGTCTGGCGGGGACCAGCCGAGAACACCGAGAACACGCCTTCGGGCAGTTGCATCATCGGCGCAAGCCCGCCGGCACCGGCAACCGCGCGGGTGCCCTTGCGCTCGAACGGGTTGTTGCGGCAGGCGTCGAACACCAGGATCGAGGTGCGCGCTTTCTTGTTCTGCAGTCGCTCGACGATGCGGTCGGCCAGGATCGAGGCGTCGCGCACCAGCTCTTCCTGCCCTTCCGTCGCCGCCGGCACGTCGGTCGGCAGCAGATAGTTCTGGCCGGCGATCTCGAAACCGTGGCCGGCGTAGAAGAAGAACGCGGTATCGCCGGGCTCGATCGCCTTGTCGAAGGCGAGCAGCGTCTCGGAGAATTGCTGCCGGCTCTGGTTCTCCGCGACCATCACCGAGAAGCCGAGCTGCTTCAGCGTGTCACCCATGGTCCGGGCGTCGTTGACCGCCTTGAGCAGCTTCGGGACGTTCCTGTAGTCGTTGTTGCCGACGACCAGCGCAACGCGCTTCTCGGCATAAGCGGGAAGCGCAAAGCCGCTCAGGCCCGCCGCAAGGCCAAGGGTCGCCAGAATTTTGAAAAGCCGACGCGTCATCGCAAATTTCCCGTTGCAGAACGGCGGAGAGGCCGCTTCTTCGAACGGCGGTTCATTGGACCCCCTGCCGCTGTGTGATAGTCGGCCCAGGCGTAACGACGGTTCAAGGGACCTGGGCTCCGAATCCATGATCCGGCTATGGCAGATTCCCGCGGAATCTGCTCATTCTGGCGCATTGCGCTGCAAGCGGGGGTTGCCGTGTATTGGTGTACCGACGAGGTCGCGCCGAATGATCGCTTCGACTATTGGCGCGAGGTGCGTTCCAAGGGCTTGTTCGGCGTCACCGCCGAGCTCGCGCGCGAACGCCGCGCGGACTTCTTCGGCGAATTCTCGCTACGCCAGCTGGGCGGCGCCGGCCTCGTCGAGCTGAAGGCCTCGCCCTACGCGGTCGAACGCAGCAGCTCCGACATCGCCGACGCGCCGGGCGACGCCATCTGCGTCTACCAGCAGCTCGGCAGCGGCGGCTGGTTCGGCGGGCTCCGCGGAAGCGACTTTGCAATCGCCAACGGCAGCTTTGCGACCAGCCATACCGACCTGCCCTACCGCACCGCGCCGCTGGGCGACGGGGGCTTCCACCTCCAGATCCTGAAGATCCCCGTGAGCATCATCCCGGGGCAGGACAAGCGCATGCGCGAGCTTGCGCCCCGCACGTTCGGCGATCCCACCCTGGCGCCCCTGCTCGAAGCCTGCTTTGCCGAACTCGGCGAAGCCTCCAGGGATCAAGGCGCCGACGATGCGACCTCCCTGGTCCAGGCTTTGGCCCATCTGGCGCTGATCGAGCGCGGCATCGTCAGGCCCGGCAGCCGGCGCGGACAGGCCGCGCTGCGGACCGCCCGCCTCGCCCAGGCTCGCCGCCTGATCGCGCGCCATCTGCAGAACCCGCATCTGGCGCCGACGGTGGTCGCCGACGAGCTCGGAATATCCGTGCGCCACCTGCACATGCTGTTCGAGACCGCGGAAAAGACTTTCTCGCAGACCGTGACGGATGAACGCCTGAAACAGAGCCGCCGCCTGATGCGCGAGGCGCCCGAGCGGCTGATCGCCGATATCGCGGCCTCCTGCGGCTTCGAGAGCCTGGCGACCTATTACCGGGTCTTCAACGCCGCCTATGGCATGGCCCCCGGCGACTTCCGGGCCCAGGGCTCGGATCGGCGTTAGCCGCCGAGCCTGGAACCTCGCTCGATTCATGCGCGGCCGGAAAACCCTAGCAGCGCCCGAGATTTGGGCAAAAACCTCAGGTTTTTTAGGATCTTCCCGCGCCTGCTCCATTGACTTTGGCCGATTCCCGCCTATGTTCCGGGGCGACGCGGCTCAGATCGAAGAGCGATTCCTGAGCCTTGCGCTTTGTTCGCGTGAGTCAGCACCCCCAGCTTCTTTGAGAGCGCGCCGTTTCGGGGTGGAACGCGACAGCCTTATTACCCTCGATTCCGAACGGCGGTTTCGACCAGAGGCTCAATGTCCTTCTCAAATCTCGGACTATCCGAAAAAGTCCTCGCCGCAGTGGCGGCCACCGGTTACACCACCCCGACCCCCATCCAGGAACAGGCGATCCCCCACGTCCTCGCACGCAAGGACGTGCTCGGCATCGCCCAGACCGGCACCGGCAAGACCGCGGCCTTCGTGCTGCCGATGCTCACCATCCTGGAAAAAGGGCGCGCCCGGGCACGTATGCCCCGCACGCTGATCCTCGAGCCGACCCGCGAGCTCGCGGCCCAGGTCAAGGAGAACTTCGACCGCTACGGCGCCGGGCAGAAACTGAACGTCGCCCTGCTGATCGGCGGCGTCTCCTTCGGCGACCAGGATGCCAAGCTGACGCGCGGCGTCGACGTGCTGATCGCAACCCCCGGCCGCCTGCTCGACCACACCGAGCGCGGCGGCCTCCTGCTCACCGGCGTCGAGCTGCTCGTCATCGACGAAGCCGACCGCATGCTGGACATGGGGTTCATCCCGGACATCGAGCGCGTCTGCAAGCTCGTCCCGTTCACACGGCAGACCCTTTTCTTTACCGCGACCATGCCGCCGGAGATCCGGCGCATCACTGAGACCTTCCTGCACAATCCGCAGAAGGTCGAGGTCTCCAAGCCCGCCACCACCGCTGTCACCGTCACGCAGGTCCAGGTGCCTGCCGGCCGCGAGGCGCACGAGAAGCGCGAGCTGCTGCGCCGCCTGCTGCGCGAGGCCAAGGATCTCAAGAACGCGATCATCTTCTGCAATCGCAAGCGCGAGGTCGCGGTCGTTCACAAATCGCTGCAGAAGCACGGCTTCAGCGTCGGCGCGTTGCACGGCGATATGGATCAGTCGGCCCGCACGGCCGCACTCGAGCAATTCCGCAAGGGCGAGCTGCCGCTGCTCGTCGCCTCCGACGTCGCGGCCCGCGGCCTCGACATTCCCGAGGTCAGCCACGTCTTCAATTTCGACGTCCCGCATCATGCCGACGATTACGTCCACCGCATCGGCCGCACCGGCCGCGCCGGCCGCACCGGCACCGCGATCTCGATCGTGACGCCGCTCGACCAGAAGTCGATGGTGGCCATCGAAAAACTGATTGGTCAGAGCATTCCGCGCGCCGAAGGCGACTACGAAATCCAGGCTGAATCCTCCGACGGGACCGAGCGTCCGCGCGAGGCGCGTGGCCGCGAACGTTCACGCGGCGGACGCGGCAAGCCGCAGCGCGGCCGCGACCGTGAGCGCAGCCACGAGCCGCGTGAGGCGCGGGGCGAGGCAAGGCACACTTCGGAGACAAGGCACTCTTCAGAGGCCAGGCACGCTTCGGACGCAAGGCAGCCCTCTGAAGCGCGGCATCGGTCCGACGACAAGCGCAAGGCGGAGCCGCGTAACGACGCGCGCCAGCCTGTGCAGGCCAATAATTCGCATGTGCCGTCGATCGGCCGCCCCGAGCCGCGCCGCCATCGCGAGGCCGACGCCGAGCCGGGCGATCACTCACATCTTCCGGCATTCCTGCTGCGGCCGGTCCGCTCTCCCGCCGGCGCCTGAAGCGCGGGGCGCGCTCCAGGTTTTGGTTGAGGAAACAGGAAACACACGTTTTTAGACGTTTCGTGAACGTATATTTACGGGGCGTTCACGATCGTCCGTTAGCCTACGAACATAATTTAAGCATTGCTGCGGTCGCCGGCGCTCCGACCGCTGTGGGGTATGTTCCGTGGTCAAGGTGCTCGACGAACACGAACGCACGATGGCGTTCGCCGAAGTGGCGCTCGGTCAGATCCGATCGCTTCGGCAGACGGCGATTCCCCGCAATTACGAGATCTGGTACGTCTACGCCACCGGCTACAACGCGCCGCTCAACAAGATCGTCAACGAAACGCTGGCGCGCAGCGGCAAGCTGACCGAGGCCGACCTCGAGCAGATCTACGAGACCTATCTCTCCCACATCAAGACCACCGACCGCATCGACAAGGTCGGCGCGCGCGTCATCGGCGAGATCGACGACGTGATGAGGGTCTTGAGCGACGCACTCGGCATGACCGGCTCCTACGATGCCACGCTGTCTGGCGCGGCCGCGAAGCTGTCGGCGGCCAAGAGCCGCGACCAGATCAAGACGATCGTCGAAACGCTGCTGCGCTCGACCAGCGAGATGCGCGAGACCAACAAGGCGCTGGAAGACCGCCTGACGCTGTCGAAGAACGAGATCAGCAATCTCCAGCAGAGCCTGGAGGCGATCCGCGCCGAGAGCCTGACCGATCCACTCACCGGCCTTGGAAACCGCAAGTATTTCGACCGCATGATCGACATGGCCGTGCAGAGCGCGCTCGCCTCGGGCGAGCCGCTGTCGCTGCTGCTGTTCGACATCGATCACTTCAAGTCGTTCAATGATTCCTACGGACATCTCACCGGCGACCAGGTGCTGCGGCTCGTCGGCCTGTCGCTGAAGCAGACCATCAAGGGCCAGGACATCACCGCGCGCTATGGCGGCGAGGAATTCGCGGTCGTGCTGCCCAACACGGCGCTGCGGCAAGCCCTCACGGTGGCCGACCACATCCGCCGCGCGGTGATGGCGAAGGAATTGAAGAAGAAGTCCACCGGCGAGATCCTCGGCCGTGTCACCATCTCCGTCGGAGTCTCCATGCTCAAGCCGGGCGACGACACCGACGCCCTGATCGAGCGCGCCGATGCCTGCCTCTACGCCGCCAAGCGCAACGGCCGCAACCGCGTGATCTGCGAAGCCGATCCGGAGTACGCGATCGAGTCGCACAGCCGCGTGGCGTAGGTTTCCATCAACTGCCGTAGGATGGGCAAAGCGGAGCGTGCCCACGGACTTTCGGTGGGCACGGCGCTATGCGCCTTTGCCCACCCTACGGCACTGCCGCTTGACATTATTCCGCGGTGAACAACATCTGCCAATTGGCCGCCTGAGCCCGAGCCCGCAAAGGTTTTGTCGTCTTGCCCACCCCCCACGATTTCCATACACCGCAACCGTCCTACACCAGAGCCGAGCTGCTGAGATCGAGCGAAGGCGGCTATTTCGGCCCGGGCAACGCGCAATTGCCGGCACCGCCGATGCTGATGATGGATCGCATCACGGAAATCAGCCTGGACGGTGGCGCATTCGGCAAGGGCCATATCGTCGGCGAGCTGGACATCACACCAAGCCACTGGTTCTTCGATTGCCACTATCGCGGCGACGCGATGATGCCGCCGACGCTCGGCCTCGACGCCATGTGGCAGATGATCGGCTATTGGCTCGGCTGGTCGGGCTCACCGGGCAAAGGCCGCGCCATCGGCGTCGGCGAAGTGGAGTGCACCGGCACCGTCACGCCGGACACGAAGAGCGTTCGCTACGAGGTCGCGATGCGCATGGTCCGGCGCGGCAAGCTGGTGCTCGGAATCGCCGACGGACGCGTCCTGGCCGACGGCGTAAGCGTGTTCACGGCAAAGGACATGCGGGTCGGCCTGACCAAGGCCGCGGATTAGTTCTCAGATCTCGTGGGGTGGGCAAAGGCGCAACGCGCCGTGCCCACCATCTCGTCGTGACTATTTCGAACGGTGGGCACGCTTCCGCCTTCGCTCTGCGAGAACCGGCGGACGAGGCGCTTTGCCCGCCCTACGCACCGTTGTCTTGGCTGCCGTCCTGGCCGTCTTCTTGGCCACCGACTTCTTCGGCGCGACCTTGCTCGCCGCTCTCTTCTTCGGCCGGGTCTTCACCTTGGCGCGCTGGGCGGCGGCGAGTGCCGCCCTCGCCCATTGCGCGAACTCCTCGGAATCGTCGAACAGACGTGCCGGCAGCTCCCAATAGGAGTTGACCACCACGGTCTTGGCGCGGGTCGAGTACTGGAACGGTTTTGAGCCGTCGGCCTCGAAATCAGGAATGGTCGTCTCGTCGGCGCGGAAGAACAGGCCGGCGCGCAAGGACAAGGCGAAATTGACGCCGTCGGCGGAGATACCGTAGCCGGAGAACATCCTGCGGATGGTGACGGGGCCGAAACCGGCGAACAGGTCGATCAGGAATTCGCGGTCCATGCGCATGCTCCAACGTGCCCCGGACGCAGCGCAGCGTCTAACGCTGCGCTGCTGAGCCGGGGCCCAGTCCTCGACGCCGGAAATATAGCGTGGGTCCTGGCTCTGCGCAGCAGCGCAAGCGCGCTGCAGCGCGTCCGGGACACGAGAAAGGCGTGTGGGAGACGAAACTACCCGTCGATCTTGGCCGGCCGCAGCTCGACCGACTCGCCGCAGCCACAGGCGGAGATCTGGTTGGGGTTGTTGAAGACGAACTGGGCCTGCATCTTGTCGGCCCTGTAGTCCATCTCGGTGCCGAGCAGGAACAGCACGGCCTTGGGATCGACCAGGATCTTGACGCCCTTGTCCTCGACGACCTCGTCGGTCGGCCGGATCTCGTGGGCATATTCGACCGTGTAGGACTGGCCGGCGCAGCCGCCGTTCTTCACGCCGACGCGCAAGCCGACGATCTCGGAATCCGCACGCTGGGTCAGCTCGGTGATGCGCTGGGCGGCCGCATCCGTCAGCCGCATCACCTGCGGGCGCGGTCGCCGCGGCTTCGGAGTGGACACTGGGGTCACCTGGGTCATCTTGTCTATCTGGTCCGTTGCGGAACGAATTCAATGCCGGGTTATGTCACCACATGTTGAGGACGAGGCGGGCCTCGTCGCTCATGCGCTCGGGCGACCACGGCGGCTCCCAAACCACCTTGACGTCGACCACGCCGACGCCGGGAACGCTGGCGACCGCGTTCTCGACCATGGTCGGCAACTCGCCGGCGGCCGGACAGTTCGGCGTCGTCAGCGTCATCTGCACGTCGACCGAGCGGTCGTCCTTGATCTCGACCTTGTAGATCAGGCCGAGCTCGTAGATGTCGGCCGGAATTTCCGGGTCGAACACGGTCTTGAGCCCGGCGATGATCTCGCGGGTCAGCCGCTCGGTCTCCTCCGGCGGCAGCGCCGAATGGGTCTCCATCGGATTGGCTTTGATTTCGGCCGTGTCACTCATGCGAACAAATCCCGCGCCTTCAGCAGCGCCTGTGCCAGATGATCGACTTCTTCCCGCGTATTATACATGCCGAACGAGGCCCGGCAGGTGGCCGTCACGTTGAACCGCTCTAAAAGCGGCATCACGCAATGGGTGCCGGCGCGCACCGCGATGCCCTGGCGGTCGATCACGGTCGCGACATCGTGGGCGTGCGCGCCCTTGAGCTCGAAGGAGATCACCGGGCCCTTGCCCCGCGCCGTGCCGATCAGCCGCAGCGAGTTGATCCCGCGCAGGCGATCCTGGGCGTAGGTGGTGAGATCGGCCTCGTGCGCGGCGATGCGTTCCTTGCCGATCGAGTTGACGTAGTCGATGGCGGCACCAAGGCCGACGGCCTCGACGATCGCCGGCGTGCCGGCCTCGAACTTGTGCGGGGGATCGCCATAGGTGACGACATCGCGCGAAACCTCACGGATCATCTCGCCGCCGCCGTTGAAGGGGCGCATCGCGACGAGGTGGTCATACTTGGCCCAGAGCACGCCGATGCCGGTCGGCCCGTACACCTTGTGGCCGGTGAAGACGTAGAAGTCGCAGCCGATGTCCTGGACGTCGACCGGAAGATGCACCGCGCCCTGGCTGCCGTCGACCAGCACGGGAATGCCGCGCGCGTGCGCGATTCGGACGACCTCCTTGACCGGCACGATGGTGCCGAGCGCGTTCGACATCTGGGTGATCGCGACCAGCTTGGTCTTCGGCGTCAGCAGCTTCTCGAACTCGTCGATGAGAAAATTGCCCTCGTCGTCGACCGGCGCCCATTTGATCACGGCACCCTGGCGCTCCCTGAGAAAATGCCAGGGCACGATGTTGGAATGGTGCTCCATGATCGAGATGACGATCTCATCGCCCTCTTTGATATTCGGGCCACCCCAGGACGACGCGACCAGGTTGATCGCCTCGGTCGCGTTGCGGGTGAAGATCACTTCTTCGGTGCGCGGCGCGTTGATGAACTGCGCGACCTTGGTACGGCCGCCCTCATAGGCTTCGGTCGCGGCATTGGCGAGGTAGTGCAGGCCGCGATGCACGTTGGCGTATTCGCTCGTATAGGCCTGCGTCATGCGATCGAGCACCGACTGCGGCTTCTGCGCCGAGGCGGCGTTGTCGAGATAGACCAGCTGCTTGCCGTAGACCTGCAAAGCGAGCGCCGGGAAATCCTGGCGCACGCGCGCGACGTCATAGGCGCCGTTCTTGACTGCCGGATGCGTGCTCATGACCGCCGCTCCAGCCAGCGCTCGGCCATGCCGATCACATGCTCGCGCAAACCATCGTCGGCGATCTGCTCGATCGCCTCGCCCACGAACGCCTGGATCAGCAGCGCCTGGGCCTGCTTCTCCGGCAGGCCGCGCGCCTTCAAATAGAACAGCAGGCTGTCGTCGAGCGCGCCTGCGGTGGCGCCATGGCCGCAGGAGACGTCGTCGGCGAAGATCTCGAGCTCGGGCTTGTTGTCCGCCTCGGCCTCGTCCGAGAGCAGCAGCGCACGGGTCATCATCTTGCCGTCGGTCTTCTGCGCGTCGGGACGGACGATGATGCGGCCCTGGAACACCGAGTGGCCGCGGTCGTCGACCACGGCGCGGAAGATCTCGCGGCTGACGCAGTTCGGCACGGCGTGGTCGACCACCAGCGTGGTGTCGCCATGTTCGGTCTTCTGCAACAGGTTGACGCCGTTGGCCGAGAGCTCGCTGCCCTCGCCCGCCAGTGTGATGAAGCCCTGCAGACGGCTCACCGCAGCGCCGGTGGTCATGTTGAAGAAATTGTACTTCACGTTGGCGCCGATAGTGACGAAATGCGAGGTGACGTTCACCGCGTCAGGCGCATCGTCCATCAGACGGATGTGGGCGACGTCGGCATCATCCCCGACCGAGACGAGGACGGCGTCGTTGACCTGGTAGGCCTTGGCCTCCGCCGCAACGAAAGTCTCGACGATGGTGGCGCGAGCGCCCTTCCCGACCGCGACCTGCGAACGGGTGAACGCCGACACTGACCCGGCGGTCGCGATGTGAATGATCTGGATCGGCGCGGACAGCTTGGCGCCATCGGCGATCGACAAGACGACACCGTCGGTCGCCATCGCCGCGTTGAGCGCAATCACGGCATCAAGGGACGCGGTTTGCAGCAGACCAGCGTCCTTGTCCAGCGCCTCACGCAGGGTCTTGAAGCCTGCCTCGGCGACAAGCGCCTTCACGTCGGACAGATCGGCCGCGAACACGCCATCGACCAGCACCAGCTTGCGGGCGCCATCGATCGCATGCACCTTCACCGCGTCCGCGGCGCGCTGCAACGCGGCCACATCGGGGCTGGCCGCAAGCGGCAGCACTTCGCCGACGAGCGCACGCAGGTCGGTGTACTTCCATTCCTCGATCCGGCGGTGCGGCAGGCCGAGACGCTCGTAAGTCTCGAACGCCTCGCGGCGCACGGCGGTGACCGCGGGCGAACCCGGCAGCCGGCCCTCGGCGCTGGTGAAGAGATCGCTCACCGCGCGGCCCTTTCCGGTCTTTGCCACAGCAACGTTCATTGCAAACAATCCTTACGCGGCGTCCTCGAACTGGGCGTAGCCGGACGCTTCCAGCTCCAGCGCCAGCTCCTTGCCGCCGCTCTTCACGACACGGCCCTTCGACATCACGTGCACGACATCAGGCACGATGTAGTTGAGCAGCCGCTGATAGTGGGTGATCACGACCATCGCGCGCTTCGGCGAGCGCAGCGCATTGACGCCGTCGGCCGCAATGCGCAGCGCGTCGATGTCGAGGCCCGAATCCATCTCGTCGAGAATGCACAGGCTCGGCTCGAACAGCGCCATCTGCAGCACCTCGTTGCGCTTCTTCTCGCCGCCGGAGAAGCCGACATTGACGCCGCGCTTGAGCATGTCCTGCGGGATGTTCAGCGACTTCGAGACCTCGCGGACCTTCTTGAGGAAGTCCGGCGTCGAGTATTCATCCTCGCCGCGCGCCTTGCGCTGGGCGTTCAGCGCCGTGCGCAGAAAGTTCATGGTGGCAACGCCGGGAATTTCGACCGGGTACTGGAACGCCAGGAACACGCCCTTGGCGGCGCGCTCGTTCGGCTCCATCTCCAGGAGGTCCTCGCCCCTAAACAGGATCTGGCCGTCGGTGACCTCGTAGCCGGGCTTGCCGGCGATGACGTGCGAGAGCGTCGACTTGCCGGAGCCGTTCGGCCCCATGATCGCATGCACCTCGCCTTCGTTCACGGTCAGCGTCAGCCCGTGAAGGATCTCACGCTCCTCGACACGAACCTTGAGGTCTTTCACTTCAAGCAAAGCCATAATTTTCTTTCCATCTATCTCCTCATCCTGAGGAGCGCCGAAAGGCGCGTCTCGAAGGATTGAGGCCACCAATCTTTCCGGTATCCATCCTTCGAGACGGCCGCTTGCGCGGCCTCCTCAGGACGAGGTCCGAGCTAGCCGACCGACCCTTCAAGCGAGATCGAGATCAGCTTCTGGGCTTCCACCGCGAACTCCATCGGAAGCTGCTGCAGCACGTCCTTGACGAAGCCGTTGACGACGAGGCCGACCGCCTCTTCCTGGCTGAGGCCGCGCTGGAC
>NZ_QZMV01000021.1:0-70637 GCF_003957705.1 Bradyrhizobium sp. LVM 105
CTCCGTCATTGCGAGCGCAGCGACTTGTCCGCCGAAGCCTTGGCGAAGGCGGAAGCAATCCAGAAATGTGTCCGCAGAAATAGTCTGGATTGCTTCGTCGCAAGGGCTCCTCGCAATGACGGGGAGAGAGCATGTGCGCCACACTCCGCTCTCGTGCCCCGGACGCAGCGCAGCGCCGCTTTGGCGGTGCGCTGCTGAGCCGGGGCCCATGTCGCGGCATTGGACCGTGCCACCCTGGGTCCCGGCTCTGCGCCGCAACGCTTGCGCGTTGTTGCTTGTCCGGGACACGAGCGTGCGGAAGAGGTGCCGACTCACTTGCGTGGATCTCGCAATGACGTGGAGGAGAGTGGGTGCATCCCATTGCCCGGACACGTCGCAGCATCCCAGCGATGCGGAGGAGGCGGGGCCGGCGCCGGCAGCATCAACCCACACCCTTGCGGTAATTCAGGTATCGAAGCGCGAGCTTGATGAAATTGTGCACCACCATCGACGTCTCGTCCGCTCTGAAGACCAGAAACACGTCGGCCGTGGGCGGCGAGGGCCGGATCGGACGGAAGACGATGTCGGCGGTGGTGAAGCGCGCGATCGACTGCGGCACGAGTGCCACGCCGAAACCCGCGGCGATCAGGCTTGGGATCGACTGGGCGTCGACGACCTGCTGGGACACCTTTGGCAGGAAGCCGGCATCGACACAGCAGGTCTGCACGTATCGTGCGAAATCGGAGCTATCGGGATCGAGGACGACGTGGTCCTCGGACGCGAGCTCACCGAGCGCGATGCGCTTGCGGCGCGCCAGCTGATGGGTGCGCGTCATTGCGATGACGACCTCCTCCCGCCACGCGAGCTTGCTGGTCAGGTCGCGCTCGGCGGGAATTCCGCGAATGAGACAGATGTTGGTCGTGCGGCTGAGGAGCGCCGCGATCTGCAGTGCCGGCGCCTGCTCATGCACCGTCATCCTGACCCGCGGAGCGACCTTCCGGTAGGCCGCGAGCAGCTCTGCGAGACGGCCGCGCAGGATCGAGCCGGTCGCCCCGACATCCAGCGTTCCGATCAGGCCGGCTCCGATCGACCGCGCCTCGTCTTCCGCGGCTTTGACCTGTTGCAGGATGGCGCGTCCCCGCACCAGCATGGCCTCACCCGCCTGCGTCAGCTCGACCCTGCGGCTGGTCCTGTAGAGCAGCTGGGTCCCGAGCTCTGCCTCGAGGGCCTGGATATGTTGGCTGAGCGGCGGCTGCGAGAGGTTCAGCCGCCGGGCGGCGAGGGTGAAGCTGCGCTCTTCGGCAACCGCGATGAAGTACCGGAGCTGGCGGAGATCCATAGCGAAAACCTATCAATCGTGTCGTTCTATATATTGGACTTGATGTCGCAGCCGGTCAACGAATGACCGATGGAGCCTTCCGAGCGTCCTGTCGCGGCGAGACGCTCCGCACGCAGTGGACAATCTGCGGGTCGATCCAGCCGGTGCCGATGCTCCCGTCGCGGGCCTGCAGACCCTTTGAACGCGGAGCGCTTGAGTTGGCAATGGTGACACTCTCGATCGAGCCTTTGACGAAGCAGGCGTTCGCTCCGTTCGGAGACGTCGTCGAAACGGAAGGCAACACGCCGCTATCGATCAACCAGGGCTACGCTCAGCGCTTCAACGGGCTTGCCAATATCGACGTTGCCGCGGAAGGCGGACAGGTCAACATCAGCTGGTTTGTCGCCTCGGTGCGGCCCGCGCCGATCGCGATCCGCCTGATGGAGCGCCATCCGCTTGGGAGCCAGATGTTCATGCCTCTGAACGGCGCCGACTGGCTGGTCGTCGTCTGCATGGACCCCGCCATCTCCGCGAGCTATCGGGCGTTCGCGGCAAGAGGCCACCAAGGCGTGAATTATGCCCGGAATTGCTGGCACCATCCGCTCCTGGTTCTCAAGGACGCAAGCGCGTTCCTCGTTGTCGACCGCAAGGGGGATGGCGCCAATCTCGAAGAACATTGGCTGAGCGAGCAGCTGCAGCTGGGTGTCCAGTCGGCTGCAAGCTGATAGGTTCCCATAGGTAACTTCACGAGGCTTCATGATGTCATCGCGCACCTATCACGTACCGCAGGGCGGCCTTCCGTCGCAGACGGACCTGCTGAGCGGCCGCGCGGTCTTTACGAACGCATACGCCGTCATTCCCAGCGGTGTGCAACGCGATATCGTCGTCAGCCACCTGCCGCACTGGGACAACACGCGCCTGTGGGTGTTGGCGCGACCGCTGTCCGGCTTCGCCGAGACCTTCTCCCATTACCTCATGGAGATCGCGCCGGCCGGAGGAAGTGACATGCCCGAGCCGGACAAGGATGCCGAAGGGGCGTTGTTCGTCGCAGGCGGCACGTTGATTCTCAGCTTGGCAGAAGGTGAACGTGAGCTGAGGCCCGGCAGCTTCGCCTATCTGCCGCCCGGCTGCGCCTGGAGCGTTCGCAACCGCGGCCCTGGCCCTGCACAGGTTCACTGGATCCGCAAGCTGTACCAGCGCGTGCCGGGCTTGGCCGAGCCCGAGGCAATCGTGGCCAACGAAGATTCCATCGAGCCGGTCGCGATGCCGGGCACGGAGGGGAGGTGGGCCACGACCCGCTTCATCGATCCGGCCGATATGCGCCATGACATGCACATCAACATCGTGACGTTCGAGCCGGGGGCGACGATCCCCTTTGCCGAGACGCATGTCATGGAGCACGGATTGTACGTGCTCGAAGGCAAGGCGGTCTACCGTCTCAATCAGGACTGGGTGGAGGTCGAGGCCGGCGACTACATGTGGCTGCGCGCCTTCTGCCCGCAGGCGTGCTACGCCGGAGGCCCCGGCCGCTTCCGCTATCTTCTCTACAAGGACGTCAACCGGCACATGAATTTGCGGCAGGGCCCGCCGCTGCTCTAGCCCCCGGCGGTGGCCGCGCGCGCGCCGTTGCGATCTAGTCGATCGCGGTGCGCGAGCGGCGGGGGCTGCTCTGAAGCTCGGGATAGCCGGTCAGCATCAGCTTGTCGGCGCGGACGCCCCAGCTCTCCAGGCGGTCGAGAAAGCTCATGCCGAGCAGGTTGGTCTTCATCTGCCCGCGTTGGACGACGAGGGCCGGAACCGATTTTTCGACGAGATGGCCGACGGAAAGACGGTCGAGCGTGAGGCGGGCCGCCTTGGTATGGCCGCCCGCGGTTTCGAGATCGACATCGTATTCGAGCATCTCGAGCGGCAGGCCGATGGCTTTCGCGGTTTCCCAGGTCAGCACTACCGACGTCGCACCGGTATCGATCACCATCGGCGCTGCGACCCCGTTGATTTTCGCACGCAGTGCAAATTCGCCGCTCTGGCCGCGCGGGATCTGCACCGCGGGGGCGGGCGCCACCGTCTGCGCGCGAAAGATGTGCGAGACCTTGTGGCTGGCGCGCGCGATCTGTTCCGGATCGCCATAGGCGACGACCGCGCCTGCCGTGCCGGCGAGCATGGCGAGAACGAGCAGGAAGCGGATCATCGCGCGCCTCCGCAGGCGCGCACGCCGGTCAGGCGCGCTTGGGCGATGCCGCGATCGGCGCAAGTCCGGCTTCCGCCATCCGTCCCGGCAATACGGCCATGACGGCGTGCCGTTCCGCACTTTCCATGGCGTGCCAGCGCGCGATCTCGGGCAAGGTCCGGCCGCAGCCGAAGCACAGCTTGGTCCTGGGATCGATCATGCAGACGGCGACGCACGGCGTTTCTTTGCTCATTCGGACATAGTGGAGGATTGTCGGCCATCTCTGCAAGCTTCTGGTTAAGAGCCCGTGCCGGCGCTCATGATCGGCTTGTGGCGCGGCCGGCGCTTCTCGTCGGGCAGCACGGAACCCTCGGGCTGGAGCGGTGGAGAATCATCCGACAGCGGTGCAAGCGCGCTCATCACGCGCTCCGGCGGGAAGGTGACGATCACCTCGGTGCCGATGCGCAGCTTCGATTTCAGCGTGAACGTGCCGCCGTGCAGGTCGATCAGATTCTTGGCGATCGGCAGGCCGAGGCCTGCGCCCTGTTCGGCCGACTTGATCGAGTTGGAGCCCTGGCCGAACGAGGCGAGCACGATCGGGATCTCGTCCTCGGGAATGCCGGAACCGGTATCCCTCACCGAGAGATATTGTCCGCCCGAAGCGGTCCAGCCGGCCTTGAGCCAGATCTCGCCGCCCTGCGGCGTGAACTTGATCGAGTTGGAGATCAGGTTGAGCACGACCTGGCGGATGGCGCGCTCGTCGGCCCAGAGCCGCGGCATGGCCTGCTCGAACACTTCGTGGATGGTGATGCCCCGGCTCGAGGCGCGCAGCTTCATCAGGTGGTGGCAGTCGGCGACGACGCCGACCAGCGACACCGCTTCCTCGTTGAGCTCGTAGCGGCCGGCCTCGATCCGCGACAGGTCGAGGATCTCGTTGATGAGGTTGAGCAGGTGGACGCCGGAATTATGGATGTCGGCCGAATATTCCTTGTAGACCGGCACCGCATGGGCGCCGAAGATCTCGCTCTTCATCACCTCGGAAAAACCGAGGATGGCGTTCAGCGGCGTGCGCAGCTCGTGGCTCATCTGCGCCAGGAAGCGCGACTTGGCGACGTTGGCGGATTCGGCGCGGTGGCGCGCTTCGTCCGAGATCGCCTTGGCCTGTTCGAGCTCGCCGATCAGCGCGTCCTTCTCGGCGCGCGCCTCCAGCGTCGCGAAGGTGGAGGAGTGCAGGCGATGCGCCAGCAGCACGAAATAGCCTTCGGCGGCGAGCGCGAGCGCGGCCAGGATGTAATTGTCCAGCGAGCCGGTGATCGCAAAGCTCAGCGCCATGGCGACCGCGACGGGCGCGGTGGCGGCAAGGGCTGCGATCGGCAAGTTCGCGGCGACCATGCTCGATACCGCGATCACCAGCAGCATCAGGAACATCATCAGCGTTTCCGTGACCATGTCGACCACGGGATGGATCAGGATCGCCATCCAGCACAGGCCATAGAGCAGATCGAGCACGACGAAGCGCGTCCGCCATGCGCGCGTCGCCGCGGGCGAGGCGGGCTCGGTCAGGAAGCGGCGGCAGCTGCGGATCATCGCCGCATGGATACAGAGCATGCCGACGGTCCAGGCGGCGGCGGGGATCGGCTGCATCCACAGCCCGAACAGCAATCCGGTCGCGACCACCAGTAGCATCACGACATAGGAAGCCGACAGCCGGGTCTGGGCGTATTGCCGCAGCATCTCGGCGTCGAAGGCCGGTCGGGTTCCGCTGGTCGAGGTTAACTTGTCGCGCGCCTCGCGCACCCGCTGCGCCGCAGCCCTTCGGCTGCTCGCCGATGGAGCGCTCACCGGCTCGGCCGGAAGCTGCACAACCTCAGGCTTTTCAGCGGGGTTACTCATCAAGCAACAACGATTCCTGCCCACGCCGGACGCGGGCCTTCTGCATTGTCTATCTCTGGCAAGAAATCCTTAAGAGGTGACTTAAGGAGCTAAAGAATTACGTTAACGGGGCGTTAACTCGCACCTGGTCCCGGCGCCAGTTGGCGGAGAGGCGCGGGGCCGTTTTCACCTGAAGAAGAGCAGTGTGACCAATGCGAACACAGGCAGCAGCAGGACGGAGGTCCAGGCCATGTATCCGAAGAAGCCCGGCATTGCGACGCCGCTCCCTCGCGCGATCGCGTACACCATGAAGTTGGGCGCGTTACCGATGTAAGAGTTTGCGCCCATGAACACGGCACCCGCCGAGATCGCGGCGAGGGTCACTGCGCCATTCGTCATCAGATGCTTGGCGTCGCCTCCAGCAAGCTCAAAGAAGACCAGATAGGTCGGCGCATTGTCGAGAAAGGATGAGAGCAAGCCGCTCAGCCAGAAATAGGCGGCATTGTTCGGCGTACCGTCGGCGTTGGTGACCATGTTTACGACGAAGGCAAACGCGCCGGATTTGCCGGCGTTGAGGATCGCAAGCACGGGAATGATGGTGATGAAGATGGCGGCGAACAGCTTGGCCACTTCGATCATGGGGCCCCAAGAGAAGCCGTTCGCGTCGTGGTCCTCCTTCGGCGTGACGGCAAGAGAAGCGAACACGACGCCGATCATCACGGCATCGCGCAGAAGATTCTGCAGCTGGAGATGCGTGCCGAGAACCTCAAATCCACCGAGGTCGAGCTTGGCGCTCAAGAGGATCGCAGCAATGATCACTCCCATTAGAGCGAAGTTGAGGCCGCCGCTGATCCGCAAGGGATTGTCCGGAGTCGGGTCCGGTTTGACGCGGCCTTCCTTGCGATAAAGATAAGTATCGATGCAAAAGAACAGGGCGAGCAGAATCCAGGCCACGAACGTGGTCTGGGGGAACAGGTGCGTCGTGGTCCAGAAGAAGTCCACGCCGCGCAGGAATCCCAGAAACAGCGGCGGATCTCCCAGGGGCGAAAGCGAGCCGCCGATGTTGGACACCAGAAAGATGAAGAAGATGACGACGTGCGCGTTGTGCCGCCGGTCGTCATTGGCGCGGATGACCGGCCGGATCATGACCATCGACGCGCCGGTCGTGCCGATGACGCTCGCGATCAGAGTGCCCAGAGCGAGCAACAGCGTATTCAGAACCGGGGAGCCGTGAAGATTGCCGCGCACCACGATTCCGCCGGCCACAGTGAACAGAGCAAGGAGCAGCAGAATGAATGGGATGTATTCGAGCAGCGCGGTATGAACGAGAGCCTGGATGGTTGGAAGCGGGCCGTACCAGAAGGCAAGCGGTAGCACGATCAGGGCACCCCACATCGCAGCGATCTTGCCCTGGTGGTGCTCCCAGAAGTGAGGCGCTGCGAGCGGAAATATCGCGATCGACAGCAGCATGCCGGCGAAGGGGAGCGCCCATTGCGGGCCGATGCTGGCGCCATCGAGCGATGCGGCGAGCGCCTGCGAAGGTGATGCCAGCGCGAACACGAGCGCGACCGAGAGCAGGCGCGCAACGACAAGGATGGCGGCGATCACGTTAGGCAAGGCTTCCCCCCGGAAGTCCATGATTGGTTCGGTTGGTACGCTTCACAGAACTCCGTCGCGGCCGAGATCGCGACGAAGCTCGGATGCTGCACGACCCGAACGATGCCGCAACAGCGCGTCAGCGTTGCAGGCGCGCGAGCAGGCTCGACGTGTCCCAGCGCTTGCCGCCCATCTTCTCGACCTCGGAATAGAACTGGTCGACCAGCGCCGTCACAGGCAGGTTGGCGCCGTTGCGGCGGGCTTCGGCGATCGCGATCGAGAGGTCCTTGCGCATCCATTCGACCGCGAAGCCGAAATCGTACTTGTCCTCGTTCATGGTCTTGTAGCGATTTTCCATCTGCCAGGACTGCGCGGCCCCTTTCGAGATGGTCTCGATCACTGCGGCGACGTCGAGGCCGCTCTTCTTGGCGAAGTGGATACCCTCGGAGAGACCCTGCACCAGACCGGCGATGCAGATCTGGTTGACCATCTTCGTCAGCTGGCCGCTTCCGGCGGGCCCGAGCAGCTTGCACATCCGCGCATAGGCGCCCGTGATGATCGGCTCGGCGCCGGAATAGGCATCGGGCGCACCGCCGCACATCACCGTCAGCACGCCATTCTCGGCGCCGGCCTGGCCGCCGGAGACCGGCGCGTCGACGAATTTGAAGCCCGCCTTGGCGGCGGCTGCGTCCAGCTCACGCGCGACCTCGGCAGATGCGGTGGTGTGATCGACGAAGGTCGCACCCTTCTTCATGCCGGCGAAGGCGCCGTCGGCGCCGATCGTGACCGCGCGCAGATCGTTGTCGTTGCCGACGCAGCACATCACGAAATCCTGACCTTCGGCGGCCGCCTTCGGGGTCGCCGCGGTCTTGCCGCCGAACTTGTCCGCCCATTCCTTCGCCTTGGCCGCGGTGCGGTTGTAGACGGTGACCTCATGGCCCCCTTTTTTCACGAGGTGTCCGGCCATGGGGAAGCCCATGACGCCGAGACCGAGGAAAGCGACTTTAGCCATGTGTGGTACCTTGTCCGTAGTTTTGAGTTTTACGGTTGTATCCGGGCGAGGGCGCCGGGCGGCACCCTCGAAGTTCCGCTGCGAGGGCGGATCGGAGGCGCACCATAAACCGTTAAGCCGGGAGGGCAACGGCTTCGTTTGGCGGCCCCCTGTGCTAGGATGGCGGGACCCAAGAACTTCGAAAAAGGGAGCGAGAGCATGGGCGGTGTGAGCGTTGGCGTCCTCGATCATTTCAACATCCGGACCCGGAATCTGGCCGAGACTGTCCGCTTCTACGAGGACGTGCTGGGCCTGGAAAAAGGCGCCCGGCCGAATTTCGCCTTCCCCGGCGCCTGGATGTACAGCGATGGCCGGGCGGTGGTGCACCTGGTCGATATTTCCGCGACGGCGGAGCCGCAGAAGCCGGATTCCGGCGTCGTCCATCATGTCGCCTTCGTCAGCCGCGGCTTCGACGGCATGAAGCAGCGGCTGGCCTCCAAGGGGATGAAGTTCGACTCCCGCCAGGTGCCCGGCGGCGACCTCTGGCAGATCTTCGTTCACGACCCCAACGGGGTCATGATCGAGCTGAATTACGAGGCCGCCAAGGAGCAGGGGGCGGCGCCCGCCGAGATGGCTGACGATATCGGCAGGCAGTAGCCTTTTGGGCGTTTCCGCTCTAATGGGGCATCCTAAAGTCTCGAGCCTGACCTTGCCGGAAAGCCGCTTCCCGCTTTGCGCTGGCGCGGCCCTCCGGGTCCGGATCAGGCTCCGTTCAGGAGATGCGCTTTGAGCGTGACGCAGCAACAGGTTCTCGACAGCCTCGCCAGGATCAAGTCGCCCCGCGGGGTCGCGCTTACCAATTCCAATGTGCTGAGCGCGATCAGCGCGTCCGACGGCAAGGTGTTCTTCTCGATCAATGTCGACGCCGCCGAGGCCAGGGCCTGGGAATCCATCCGGGCCGAGGCCGAGGCCGCCGTGCGTAGCATCCCCGGCGTCACTACCGTCATGGTGGCACTGACCGCCGAGCGCAAGCCGGGCTCCGCACCGCCGCCGCCTCCGCAACCCAGTCGCGGCGCGCCGGGCGTGCAGCCGGCCCATGCCCACAAGCCGCCGCAGGGAGGCGGCTCGCCCATGGCGCGGCAGTCGGAGATCCCGGGCGTCGCCGCCGTGATCGCGGTCGCGTCCGGCAAGGGCGGCGTCGGCAAGTCGACCACCGCGCTGAATCTGGCGCTCGGCCTGCGCGATCTCGGCCTCAAGGTCGGGCTGCTCGATGCCGACATCTACGGCCCCTCGGTGCCGCGCCTGACCGGCCTGCGCGACAAGCCGGAGCTGAACGACGAGCGCAAGATGATTCCGCTTCGGCGCTTCGGCCTCGCCATCATGTCGATCGGTTTCCTGGTCGAGGAAGAGACCGCGATGATCTGGCGCGGTCCCATGGTGATGTCGGCGGTGACGCAGATGCTGCGCGACGTCGAATGGGGCAAGCTCGACGTTCTCGTGGTCGACATGCCGCCGGGTACCGGCGATGCCCAGCTTACCCTGGCGCAGAACGTGCCGCTCAAGGGGGCGGTGATCGTCTCGACCCCGCAGGACCTGTCCCTGATCGACGCGCGGCGCGGACTTGCCATGTTCAAGAAGGTCAACGTGCCCGTGCTCGGCATCGTCGAGAACATGAGCTATTTCCAGTGCCCGCATTGCGGCACGCGGTCGGACATTTTCGGCCATGGCGGTGCGCGGCACGAGGCCGAGAAGCTCGAGGTGCCGTTCCTCGGCGAGATCCCGCTGCACATGGCGATTCGCGCCACTTCGGACGCCGGCAACCCCGTCGTCGACAGCGAGCCGGATGGTCCCCATGCGGCCATCTACCGCGCCATTGCAGGGCAGGTCCGGGACCAGCTCAAGGGCGTCATCGCGGCAGCCTGAGCGTCGCCGGAGCGCCTCCTCGTCCCTTTGGGGGACATGCGACTTTCGTAGACCCCCGTCATGCCATTGTCGCGTTCCGAAAACGGGCCTTCCGTGTTAAAGGCCCACCGCAGTCAAGCCCCTTCGGTTCGACGCGGCCCTGTCGCGTCGCTGGAATCAGCGGCGGCAAAAGAGAAGTTCAAGGGGAAACGCCCCAGCAAGGAGAGACCTGAAGATGAAGCGTCGTGATTTTCTGAAAGTGTCGGCAGCAGGCGCGGCGGCGACCGCAGTGGCCTCACCGGCGATCGCGCAGTCCTCGCCCGAGGTGAAGTGGCGCCTGACTTCGAGCTTCCCGAAGTCGCTCGATACCATCTACGGCGGTGCCGAGCAGGTGTCGAAGTACGTCGCCGAGATGACCGACAACAAATTCCAGATCCAGGTGTTCGCCGCCGGTGAGCTCGTTCCCGGCCTGCAGGCGCTCGATGCGACCTCCAGCGCCACGGTCGAAATGTGCCACACGGTGTCCTACTACTACGTCGGCAAGGACCCGACCTTCGCGATCTTCGCCTCGGTGCCGTTCGGCCTCAATGCGCGCCAGCAGAATTCGTGGCTCTTCCAGGGCGGCGGCAACGAGCTCGCCAACGAGTTCTTCAAGAAGTCGAACGTGATCGGCTTCCCCTGCGGCAACACCGGCGCGCAGATGGGAGGCTGGTTCCGCAAGGAGATCAAGACCGTCGCCGACCTCTCCGGCCTCAAGATGCGCATCGGCGGCATCGCCGGCCAGGTGTTTCAGAAGGTCGGCGTGGTGCCGCAGCAGCTCGCCGGCGGCGACATCTATCCGGCGCTGGAAAAAGGCACCATCGACGCCGCCGAGTGGGTCGGCCCCTACGATGACGAGAAGCTCGGCTTCGCCAAGGTCGCCAAGTACTACTATTATCCGGGCTTCTGGGAAGGCGGTCCCACCGTCCACGCCTTCGCCAACCTGGAGAAGTTCAACGCGCTGCCGAAGAGCTACCAGGCCATCCTCGCCAACGCGACCACCCACGCCAATACCTGGATGGCCGCGCGCTACGACATGCAGAACCCGGCGGCGCTGAAGCGCCTGGTTGCCGGCGGCACCCAGCTTCGCCCCTTCACCAACGAAGTGCTGGAAGCCTGCCTCAAGGCGACCAACGAGCTCTGGGCCGAGGTCTCGGCCAAGAACGCCGACTTCAAGAAGGTGATTGACGCCATGCAGGCCTACCGCTCCGACGAATATCTGTGGTGGCAGGTTGCCGAATATACCTACGACAGCTTCATGATCCGCTCGCGCACGCGCGGCTGATCTGCGGCTTGAGTCGCAGGACCAAATTGCCCGGCCTCGCTCGCGAGGCCGGGCTTTTTCTTTGCCGCAGTGCGATCGGGATGGCATTCGGCCGCGGCTTGCGTCATGCTGGCCCCAAGCCTCGACAAGAAGGCCCACAATCACTGGTACATCAGGGCAGGAAATCATGAAGAGAAGAGACTTCATCAAGGTCACAGGACTTGGCGCGGCCGGCGCCGCCACGCTCGCGGCTCCCGCGATCGCGCAATCGATGCCGGAAATCAAATGGCGTATGCCGACGAGCTGGCCGAAGTCGCTCGACACGCTGTTTGGCGGGGCCGAGATGATGTGCAAGATGGTCGCTGAGGCGACCGACAACAAATTCCAGATCCAGATCTTCGCGGCCGGCGAGATCGTCCCCGGCCTCCAGGTGCTCGACGCCGTGCAGAACGGCACCTGCGAAATCGGCCACACCGCCTCCTACTATTATTTCGGCAAGGATCCGACCTTCACCTTCGGTTCGGCCGTGCCGTTCGGCCCCAACATGCGCATCAACCAGGCCTGGTACATGCTGGGCGGCGGCCGCGACGTGCTCAACGAATTCTACAAGAGCTACAACGTCGTCTCGCTGCTCGCGGGCAACACCGGCTGCCAGATGGGCGGCTGGTTCAGGAAAGAGGTCAACACGCCCGACGATCTCAGGGGCATGAAATTCCGCATTGGTGGTTTCACCGGCCGCGTGCTCCAGAAGCTCGGTGTGGTGCCGCAGCAGCTCGCCGGCGGCGACATCTATCCCGCGCTGGAGAAGGGCACCATCGACGCCGCCGAATGGGTCGGCCCCTATGACGACGAGAAGCTCGGCTTCTACAAGATCGCGCCGCACTACTACTATCCCGGCTGGTGGGAAGGCGGACCGATGCTGATGGCCTTCGTCAACCTCGACAAGTGGAACGCGCTGCCGAAATATTACCAGAGCGTGCTGGAGCAGGCCGGCCACTACGCCAACAACTACATGATGGCACGCTATGACAATGCCAATCCGCTGGCGTTGAAGAAGCTGCTCGCGGGCGGCACCAAGCTGCATGCTTTCTCGCCGTCGATCATGGATGCCTGCTACAAGGCCGCCAAGGAGCTGCACGCCGAAGTCGCTGCGACCAACCCCAACTTCAAGAAGGTGCACGACTCGCTCGCCAAGTTCACGAGCGACGGCTACTCATGGTTCCAGGTCGCCGAGGTCGGCTACGACATCTTCATGGCGCGGCGCTCGCAGAGCTGATCACGCCATCTCTCGCAGGCAGCGCCCCGGTGCGAAAGCTCCGGGGCGCTGTCGTTTCGGCGTTCGAAGGACGTCCAAACAAAACCTGCAAAACAACCCCATGCACAGTAGACGGGACAGGTTCATCAATGACTTGGCGGCGCAGCGCGAGCCTTTGCGGAATTACCGAACTAACTTGATGCGTCGGGCAAAACAGTGGTAGAAGCTTGATCGCAAAATCCGAATTGCGGCTCGGCTGTCAGACCCAAGGGATCGGATGAGCTTCGATCCCGATCGAGTCCAAAGCGCATGCGCAAGGCATGGTCGCTGGCGACGGCCAATCAATGGACAGCGGACAATCCTGCGGCCGGGCAGTGCAACGTCACGGCTGCTCATTCACGAACTCTTCGGCGGTGACTTGCTGAAGACGCCTCTGCCGGCCGGAGACCATTTCTACAATCGGATCGGCGGGCGGAGATACGACTTCACGGCGAGCCAGGGATGGGTTCGACTGGCAGGTCGCGGTCAATCGCCTGCCAGTGGCGACAGTTGGGAAACAAGTCCTCTTCGAAGCAAACGCGCGTCAGCGCCGAATGTTGTCGTCCGTGACACCAAAATGACCTGGCAAGCAAAATCTCTGGTAGCAGGCTGACCCGGAGATCGCGTATGCTATGGATTTACAACCTGAGGACGAATTCATGTCGAGCCTTTCAGAGCACGAGCTGGCGGTGAGAGAATTGCTTCTGCAGACGCGGCCGGATGCTGCAGCGTTGAGTGATGCGACGATCAACGATCTCGTCAAAGGAAACAAACCGACGTCAGGTAGCGGCGGTCCTGCACTGGAGCTGAACTTGTGGCCTCTGGTGGAAGAAGTAGTGAGATGGCTACCCATCGTTTCGGCAGTCGTATCAGTCGTAAGCAATATGCTGAATATCAAGAAGGCGTTGACTCCCGAGAAGAAGCCAAGCGTTACGGAGATTGCCGATGCAGTCGTGGAGCGCCTCGTTCAAGAGAACATAGTCGTGACATACGATCGCGCTGCGATTGAGAACGCGGTCAAGCTTGCTCTGCCTTAGCAATGTCGCTCCGGCGCGTTCTTCAATCGATCAATGGTCGAGCATACCAGGTCCTGAATTGGATTCGACCGCTGGTCAGGCAGCCGGCGCTGCTGATCCTTCTGCCAGCCGCAGCTCTCGACGCTCAATGGAGCTTGGCGGCGCTCGTTGCAGTGTCCTGCGTTTGCATGTGGTTGCTCGTTCGCGAGACCGCGAACGCGAGCGCTGCATATCACCTCGTAAATTGGTTGATCGGGCGGATTGAGCGCGAGCCCCAAATTCGGGTGTGTGAACCGACGGACTATTTTCCCGGATCGCAGACAGAGGATATCTGGTCGAACGGCGAGTCGGTCTCGGTATCGCTCATCGTCGTCCCCACACTGGGCGTGCCGGTTGCCGTGCCGGTGAGGAAAGATCGCGCGATCATAGCATTCCATTCCGGCCCCGATCAAATGCTCGGGAATCCATATCGGTACTACCCATTGCTGCATGAATTCGGTCATGTCGGCGGCCTTCACACGCGAGCAATTGCGTTCGCTCCCCGTAATTCCTTCGGTTACATCTCGACCGCCGCCCTGGTGGTGGCGTTCGCGCATCCGGTGCACTGGCTGCTTTTGCCGTTGATCATCGCATTCGCCTGTTGGGCCTCAATGTTCTGCTATCATGAGGAAACCCTTCAAGCCGAAGTCGCAGCCGATCATTTCGCCCTGGAGGCAACGCACGACCTGGCCAGGGCCGGCTTCTTCCGAACTGCCGACAATGTCGGGCCGGTCTACGACGACGGTCCCTTGCAGGGCCTGGACAATGCGTTGCCCAAGCACCTTCAAGAAACGAGAAGTATGATTTTCGGCTTGATGCGCGCCGACGTCAGGACCAAGGGGGTCGCCGATCTCGATTACTATACGACCTTGGCGATCAGACACCACGGAATGCAGGTTGAGGGCCTGATCGTTTCGGGCTTCGCCTTGGCCTTGGTGGCGTGCTCGATATTCCTTGTTCAGGACGTCTCGTGGCCAAGTCCTCTGGCGCTGATTGTCCCGGCGATGTTGGCGATCTTTTATGCTCTGGTGTCCGAACGATACACCGAGCTGGGCAAGCGATTGCTGAAGATCCTGATGGAATCTGACCCGGAGGGTGCTGAGCGTTCGCTCCAGGCCGTCCTGGAGTGGTCGGCCAAAAGCCGACCGCGGACGCTGGCGATGTGGGGATGGTTGGAACGGCTCGACCAATGGCTAGACCGGAGAAGGTAGCGCGACCGGGAGCACGGACAACAGCCAGCCGGTCACCGCGCCTGCCTTGACCAGGCGCCGACATTTTTCGACGGCGACCCGATTGGCTTACATGAATCTTACAGGGCAGAGCGACCAGGGCCGCGCTTTTTCGCTGGCCGAGGCGGCCGGAATGGGGGAAGAGAGCGAAGATGCCGCGCGAGCCGTGCGGTGACTTGAGTATTCGGCGGATATGCGATGCGCCTTCTGATCGTCGAGGACAATGCCGAGCTGTCGCGGCTCGTCGCGGGCGGGCTGGCGGCGGCCGGCTACCAGAGCGACATCGTGGGCAGCGCGGCCGAGGCGCGCGAGGCGGTGAGCAGCGTCAGCTATGCCGCGATGATCCTCGACCTCGGGCTGCCCGACGGCGACGGTCTGTCGGTGTTGCGCGAGCTGCGGGTCAAGATGGAGCCACTCCCCGTGCTGGTGCTGACCGCACGCGGCGGCCTGCAGGACCGCGTCAGCGGCCTGCGCAGCGGCGCCGACGACTATCTCGCAAAACCCTTCGCGATGGAGGAACTGGTGGCGCGGCTGGAGGCGATCCTGCGCCGGCCCGGCCAGCTGCTCGGCCGCTCGCTCAGTCTCGCCAACCTGGTCTACGACACCGAGAGCCGCCAGATCTTCGTCGACGACCAGCCACGGATCATCTCCGCGCGCGAGGCCTCGGTGCTCGAGATCCTGCTGCGCCGGCAGGGGCGGGTGGTGCCGAAGAAGAACGTCGAGGACCATATCTTCGGGCTGGACGGCGAGGTCGCCTCCAACGCGGTCGAGGTTTACGTCTCGCGGCTGCGCAAGCAGCTCGCCGAACACGGCGCCAAGGTCGCGATCCACACCATCCGCGGCGTCGGCTATCTCATGGACGTGGAGAAATAGCGTGGCCCAGATCGGGTCAGAGGCCGGGTCCTATGGCCGGTCGCCGACGTTCAAATCGCTGATCTGGCGCATCGTGTTCCTGCACATCCTGGCGGTCGCGGTGGTCGCGATCTTCCTGCCGCTGGTGCTGTTCTGGCTGCTCAATTCCGAGATCGACCAGCTGCATCGCGATGCCATGCGCGCCCAGGCCGAAGTGCTGGCGGAGCGGATCGTGGCGCAGCCGGGCGGCCAGTTGACGTTCAATCTGCCCGACAGTCTCAAGGGCCTCTATTCGGACGCGTATGGCCGTTATCAATACGACATTCGCGACGCCGACGGCCGCTTGCTGTTCTCCTCGCACCGGCGCTCCGCGGCCGCCGCAACGCGCCCGCCCGAGAGCATTTCCGGCGCCACGGTCGCCCGGGACATCGACGGCAAGACGGTGCGCATCCAGGTCGCCGAGGACCTCGCGCACCGCGACGTCATCATCGACGACATCGTCTCGAACTTCTTCCGGCGTGTCGGATGGATCACGATCCCGATCCTGCTGATCCTGCTCACCACCGACATCATCATCTTTCGCCGGGCGATCGCGCCGCTGTGGAAGGCCTCCGAGAAGGCCAGCAATATCGGCCCGGCGCGCACCGACATCCGCCTGCCGACGGAACAGATTCCGCGCGAGATCCTGCCGCTCGTCACCGCGGTCAACCAGGCGCTCGACCGGCTCGAAGGCGGCTTTCGGGTGCAGCGGCAGTTCACGGCGGACGCAGCGCATCAATTGCGCACGCCGCTCGCGATCCTGCGCACCCGGATCGAGACGCTTGACGATCGCGCGGCGCGGCAGGCGCTGCATGCCGACATCGAAACCATGAGCCGCCTCGTCGCCCAGCTGCTGGAGATCGCCGAGCTCGACACCCTGGTGCTCGATCCCGGCGAGACCGCGGATTTGCGCGCCGTCAGCGCCGAGGTGGTCGCCGCGATCGCCCCGTTCGCGATCGCGCAGCACAAGGACATCGCGCTCAAGGGCACCGATGCGCCGGTGCTGATCCACGGCAATGCGCAGATGCTGCAGCGGGCGATCTTCAACCTCGCCGAAAACGCCATCAAGTTCACGGCAAAGGACAGCACCGTCGACGTCGAGGTGAGCGAGGACGGCTCGGTGCGCGTGCGCGATTCCGGTCCGGGGATCGCGGAGGCCGAGCGCGAGCTGATCTTCCAGCGCTTCTGGCGCGCCGACCGCCGCCGCAGCGACGGTGCGGGCCTCGGACTCTCGATCGTGCGCGCCGTGGCGGACGATCACGCGGCGACGGTTGCGGTGGAGAATCTTCCCGGCGGCGGAGCCGAGTTCACGCTGCGGTTTCGGTTGGTCGACGGGGCTGCTTCTTTCCCCTCTCCCCTTGTGGGAGAGGGTGGCTCGCCGCGACAGCGGCGAGACGGGTGAGGGGTCTCTCAGTGAGGCCCACTCTCAATTGAGCGCGTGGAGAGAACCCCTCATCCGGCGCTTCGCGCCACCTTCTCCCACAAGGGGAGAAGGGAGAAAGAGCCGCTATTTCAGCTTGCCGCTCGACAGGTCCATGATCATGCGTGTCGCCAGATACAGCCGCGGCACGATGCTGCCCAGCTGCACATATTCGGCATCGTTGGAATGTGCACCGAACCCTGACAGACCCATGCCTTCGACCACGGCGCCGCTGGTCTTGAGCGCGGCAAACGCGGCGTCGGTGCCGCCGCCGGTCGCCTTCTCGTCGACCTTGAGGGCCATTCCGAGCTCCTGATAGATGGTCTTGCCGTGGGCGGCCACGCGGCGCGAGGCCTCGTTGGCTTCCAGCGGCGGGCGGCGCACCTCGAACCTCAGGTTGACCTTGGAATCGGGGAGCAGGCGATTCTTGATCTTGTCCTGCAGCTCCTGCTCCAGGCCGTCGAAATCGGACACCTTGAGCGCACGCGCATCGGCCTGGGCCGTGGCGTTCGCAGGAATCACGTTACGGTTGGTGCCGGATTGCGAGACGGTCCAGTTCAGCTTCAGGCCCCGCTCGGGCTTGGACAGGTCCTTCATCTGCAGCACCTGATGCGAGAGCTCATACAGCGCATTCACGCCGCCCTCGGGCCTTGCGCCGGCATGTGACGACTTGCCCTGCACGGTGAGATAGGCCGAGCCGATGCCGCTGGTGGCGAGGCGCAGCGTGCCGTCGGTCCCGCCGCCTTCGAACGAGAACACCGCGTCCTGATCCGAGGCGAGGCGGGTGATGGTGCTGCGCCAGCCGGGCGAGGAAATCTCCTCGTCGCCGTTGGTGAGCACCGTGAGCGTGCCGTAGTCCCTGAAGCCCAACTTCTGCAGCAGGGCCACGGTGTGAAGAATGAGCGCAACCCCCTGCTTGTCGTCGGCGATGCCGAGGCCGTAGGCCTTGTCGCCGTCGATGCGGAACGGTTGGTCCTTCAGCATGCCCTTCAGGTACACCGTGTCCATGTGGGCGATCAGCATGATCTTCCTGGTTCCCGTGCCCTTGAACATTGCGTGCACGGCCGGTCCGATCTTCTCGGGGGTGTCGTCGAGGCGATAGATGTCGGTGGGTTGCAGGATCTCCACCGTGCCGCCGAGCTGCTTGAGCTGACCGGCAACGCGCTCGGCGATCTGGTTCAGGCCTTCGATGTCCTTGCTGCCGGATTCGATGTTGACGAGATCGCGCAGCGTGTCGAGTAGCGGCTGCTGCTCCTGTTGCGCCAGCACATGGACGGCGGCGATCGGCTCGGCCTGCACCGTCGCTGCGGCACATGTCAGCCAGAGCGAGGCGATCAACCGGCCAACGAGCGATGGAGCAGGGTGCAATCGGAGCATGGGCGGCCATCCCTAGGGTTGAGGATGGCCCGGTATGCCTCCGTTTTCGGTGCTTGTCACGCGCGCCGTCGCGCATCATGCCCCGCTTGCGCGGAGCACGACGGCGCGTGTCGGCCCCCCTACTTCGACGGCGGACCGAGATCCAGCGGCGGCAGCTCGATCTGCGGCACCTCGATCTTGATGGTGCTGGGATCGATGGTCGATAGCACGCCCTTGTAGTGCATCACCATCGCGGGGAAGGCGATGACCAGGCCGACCATGATCAGCTGGATGACCACGAAAGGCACCGCGCCCCAATAGATCTGGCCCGTGGTGACGGGTTCCATCCGCTTGCCGGTGAGGCGATCGGTGTAGCGTTCCTTCGGCGCGACCGAGCGGAGATAGAACAGCGCGAAGCCGAATGGCGGATGCATGAACGAGGTCTGCATGTTGACGCCGAGAATGACGCCGAACCAGATCAGGTCGATGCCGAGATGCTCGGCGGCAGGCCCGAGCAGCGGGATCACGATGAAGGCCAGCTCGAAGAAGTCGAGGAAGAAGGCCAGCACGAACACGAGGGCGTTGACGAAGATCAGGAAGCCGACCTGACCGCCGGGCAATGAGGTGAGCAGGTGCTCGACCCAGACGTGCCCGTTGACGCCATAGAAGGTCAGCGAGAAGATGCGGGCGCCGACCAGGATGAACACGACGAAAGCCGACAGCTTGGCCGTCGATTCCGTGGCTTGCCGGATGAGGTCCCAGCTGAGCCGGCGCTTCACAGCGCCCAGGATGAGGGCACCGGCCGCGCCCATCGCGCCGCCTTCGGTCGGGGTTGCGATGCCGATGAAGATGGTGCCCAGCACGAGGAAGATCAGGAACAGCGGCGGCACCATGACGAAGGTGGTCTGCTGCGCCATCTTGGACAGGAAGCGGAAGCCGGTCAGCTTGTCGATCGCCCAGTTCACCACGGCGACGGCGAACGCGAAGACGATGCCGTAGAACATGCTGAGCACGACGTAATCGGCGCCATGCGTGCTCGAATTGCGCATCATGAACCATCCGAACACGCAGCTCGCCAGGAACAGCATGCCGAGCGAGACCAGGCCGCGGTCGCCATTGTCTTCGCGGAAACCGATGGCGTCCTTGGGCAGGCCGGGTGCTGCTGCCGGGAAGATCATGCTGACGAGGAAGGCGTAGAGGGCGTAGAGGCCCGCGAGCACGAGGCCGGGGATGAAGGCACCCTCGTACATGTCGCCGACGGACTTGCCGAGCTGGTCGGCCATCACGATCAGAACGAGCGAGGGCGGGATGATCTGGGCGAGCGTGCCGGAGGCAGCGATGACGCCGGCTGCCACCCGGCGGTCATAGCCGTAGCGCAGCATGATCGGCAGCGAGATCAGACCCATCGAGATCACGGAAGCCGCCACCACGCCCGTGGTCGCGGCGAGCAACGCGCCGACGAAGATCACGGCGTAGGCGAGGCCACCGCGGATGGTGCCGAACAATTGGCCGATGGTGTCGAGCAGGTCCTCGGCCATGCCCGACCGCTCCAGCACCAGTCCCATGAAGGTGAAGAACGGGATGGCGAGCAGCGTGTCGTTGTTCATCACGCCGTAGACGCGCTCGGGAAGGGCCTGGAGGAAGTCGGGGTGGAACTGGCCGAGCTGGACGCCGATCACGGCATAGAACAGGCCGACGGCGCCGAGCGAGAATGCCGCGGGATAGCCGAGCAGCAGCATGACGACCAGCGACACGAACATGATGGGCGCCATATTGGCGATGATGAATGCGGTCATGATTTCCCCCTACACCGTCGCCAACGGCTACTTCTTCTCGATCGCTTCGACGAGATGCTCGACTTCCGCCTCCAGCGCCGACACCTGCGATTCATGGGGATCCGGAATCAATCCGCGCATGACCGCAATCCGCTTGATCAGCTCGGAGATGCCTTGAACGAGCAGGAACGCGAATGCGATCATGATCAGGGCTTTGGCCGGCCATTGCGGCAGTCCGCCGGCGTTGCCGGATTGCTCGTTGATGTGGAAGGAGCGCTGGAAGAACGGCACCCCGGTGATGATCATGACGATGCAAATCGGAAACAGGAAGAATACGTGGCCGACGACATCGATTACGTTGCGCGTCTTCTTCGACAGCGTGTTGTTCACGATGTCGATGCGGATGTGCTCGTTGTCGAGCAGCGTCCAGGGGGCACAGAGCAGGAAGACGATGCTGAACAGCACCCATTGCAGCTCGAGCCATGAATTCGAGGAGGTGTCGAACGTCTTGCGGATGATGGCGTTGACGGCCGAGATGATCACGGCGAGCACGATCAGCCACGCCACGCGCTTGCCTGTCCAGCGCGTGAACGCATCAATCCTACTGCTCAGCTTAAGGAGCGCTTGCAACGATAGGTCCTCCCCCGATTGTGCCCTGGCCGTCTTGACTGCGCCGAAGGGGCGCGTGGCTTGTCTCGCCGCGCAGGCATGAGGCCGCCGCACCAAACCAGCGGGCGTGCCGCCAGTCAATCGGAAGTTTGTTGATAGTTAAGGGGAAAAAGGCCGTAATCCGCCGGTGTCAGCCGCCGGTGACGCTCATGTGCCTGCTGACGCTGGGGCGGTCGTGGCGGCGGTCGATGATGAAATCGTGGCCCTTGGGCTTCAGGCCGATGGCGCGGTCGATCGCATCCGCAAGCAGCATGTCGTCATCGGATGCACGCAGAGGTTTGCGCAAGTCCGAGGCGTCCTCGTGGCCGAGGCAGGTGTGCAGCGTTCCGGTGCAGGTAATCCGAACCCGGTTGCAGGATTCGCAGAAATTGTGCGTCATCGGCGTGATGAAGCCGAGCTTGCCGCCGGTCTCGGCGACGCTGACATAGCGGGCCGGACCTCCGGTGCTCTCGGCGAGGTCGGTCAGCGTGAATTGCTGGGCAAGGCGCGCACGCACCAGCGACAGCGGCAGATATTGGTCGATGCGGCCCGAGCCGATCTCGCCCATCGGCATGACCTCGATCAGCGTCAGGCCCATGCCCTTGCCGTGGGCCCAGCGCATCAGCTCGGGAAGCTCGTCCTCGTTGAGATTCTTCAGCGCCACCGCGTTGATCTTGACGGCAAGTCCCGCGGCGCGCGCGGCCTCGATGCCTTCCAGCACCTTGTCGATCTCGCCCCAGCGGGTGATCTCGCGGAACTTGCTGGGATCGAGCGTGTCGAGCGAGACGTTGATGCGTCGGACGCCGCAATCGGCGAGCTCGCTTGCGTGTTTCGCCAGCTGGGTGCCGTTGGTGGTCAGCGTCAGCTCGTTGAGGGCGCCGCTCGACAGATGCCGCGACAGCGAGCGCACCAGCGTCATCACGTTGCGCCGGACCAGCGGCTCGCCTCCGGTGAGGCGCAGCTTCTTGACGCCCTTGGCGATGAAGGCCGAGCAGAGCCGGTCTAGTTCCTCCAGCGTCAACAGGTTCGCCTTGGGCAGGAACGTCATGTCTTCCGACATGCAATAGAAGCAGCGCAGGTCGCAGCGGTCGGTCACGGACACGCGCAAATAGCTGATGGTCCGCCCGAACGGATCGGTCATCGGGTTCGACAGCGCGGCGGATCCGTTCATGCGAGAGGCCTTGTCACTTATGGCGACGGGCGCACCTTGGCTTCAGGCGGTGCTCGGGACGCAATCTAAGCATCGGACGCGGCGAGGACAATCGGGTGGTATACTTAGATCAGCGCCGGCCGGCGTTCAGATCGGGGAACGGCGAGGCCGCGGCCGGAATCGCTTGAACCGGTGCCGCAGCAGGCGCCGCTGCGGCTGGTTTCGGTTTCCTGGGCCGGTGCGGCTTGCGAACCGGTTTGGGCGGGGTCGCGGGCTGCAGTTCCGCAAACACCGGATCCGGGTCCGTGGTCACTGAGGCCGGGGTGGTGAAATCCCCGGGATTCCTGATCAGATTCACCGGGACGCTTGCCGGCTGGTACTTCGGCAGCGCGAAAGCGACCGTGAAGGGGACGTCGGGAGCTGGAACCGAGACGGAGCAGGGGGTCTTGCAGCCCGGGCCGAGCGATGTCGTGGCGTCCGCGCCCGGGGGATTGGATTCGAGCCGGACCTGGACCGTCGGCGGGGTCGATTTGAACACGTCAAAGGACATCGAGGAGCAGCCGCCAAGGCTGGCCGCTCCCAACAGACTCGCTCCCGCTAGCGCAATCGCGATGACACGACGCATGAACCATCCACTTCTACTGCGACGAACCGCCACATCCCCGGGGCGACCTTAGGAGTGTCGTTTGGGGCAGGCAATTGGCGCGCGGTGCATGGATAATTGATGGTTAACGCAGGGCGTCGCGAGAATAAACGAGTTGTATCAGCCGGTTGCGATGGGTGAAGCCGTCATCAGGCTGCTCGCGGCAGCCGGCAGGTCGCGCATGTGATGGATCAGCCGGTCCGGCTTCAACTCGGCGATCGGCACGTCGGTGTAGCCGAAGCTGACCCCGATCACGGGCACCCCGGCCCGCCTGGCCACCCCGACATCGGTTCCGGCATCACCGACCATGATGCTGGCTTTGACCGCGCCGCCGGCCCGCGCCACCGTTTCCCGGAAGATGGTCGGATCGGGCTTCTGGACGCCAAAAGTGTCGGCGCCGCAGATCGCCGCGAAGCGGCGGCTGAGGTCGAGCTGGTCCAGCAGCCGCTTGGATAGCCATTCCAGCTTGTTGGTGCAGACCGCGAGGCGATGGCCTTGAGCCGAAAACTGGTCGAGCGCGGCCTCGAGCCCCTCGAAGGGGCGGGATTCGACTGCGATATGATCGGCATAATAGGCGATGAAATCGGCGGTCATCCGGTCCATGTCGGCGGGGGTGACGGCGCGGCCCTCCGCTTCCAGCCCCCGCTCGATCAGCTTGCGGGCGCCGGCGCCGATCATGTTGCGGGCCGAGGCCATCGGCACCGGCGGCAGCCCTTCGCGGTCGAGCACGTAGTTCAGCGCGGTGATCAGGTCGGGCGCCGTATCCACAAGCGTGCCGTCGAGATCGAAGACGATAGTGTGAGGGGAGATCATGATCCAAGCGCTACCGGCCCGGTCGCGTCCACGCAAGGGGAGGGCCCATAAGATCACCTTATAGGCCTGTTCCCGCGGGAAAAACGAGGCTACATAGGCCGCCGAAAGCGGCCATGATCGGCGGCACCTTCGAGACTTCAGAGGCAGGCGCAAACGTGAATATGGATCAGTTGAAGCGACAGGCTGCTGCCCGCGCGCTCGAGGAGGTGCGGGACGGCATGCAGCTCGGGCTCGGCACCGGCTCGACCGCCAAGCATTTCGTCGAGCTGCTCGGCGAGCGCGTCGCCGCCGGGCTGAAAGTGATCGGCGTGCCGACCTCCGAGGCGACGCGCCTCGACGCGACGCGTTGCGGCGTGCCGCTGACCACGCTCGATGAGATCGACCATCTCGACATCACGGTCGACGGCGCCGACGAGATCGATCCCGCGCTCAACCTGATCAAGGGCGGCGGCGGGGCGCTGCTGCGCGAGAAGATCGTGGCGGCGGCCTCGGACCGCATGATCGTGATTGCCGACGACAGCAAATGGGTGCCGACCCTCGGCAAGTTTCCGCTGCCGGTCGAGGTCATCCCGTTCGGCCTCGGCGCGACGCGCCGCGCGATCGAGAAGGCATTTGCCGAATGCGGCGTTTCCGGGCAAATGGCGGTCCGCAAGGGCAAGGACGGCCACGTTTTCGTCACCGACGGCGGCCACTGGATCGTCGATGCCCAGCTCGGACGGATCGAGGATCCTGCCAGCCTCGCCAGAGCGTTGAGCGCGATCCCCGGCGTGGTCGAGCATGGATTGTTCATCGGCTTGGCCAGCTCTGCCGTTCTGGCGGGTGGCGAGGGAATCCGCGTGATTGAACGGCGCAAGCCGAAAGGAGACTAGGAATGAAGAGCTTTTTGAAATTCTTGCCAGCCGCGACCCTCGCTGCGGGCCTGGCGCTGGCGGCCGTCCCGGCCGTGGCGCAGCAGGCCCAGAAGGCTCCGGCTGCGCCGGCCCAGCCGAAGGCCTCGCCCGCAGCCGTTGCCGCAGCCAGGGAGATCCTGCAGATCAAGAACGCCAGCGGGATGTATGCCGGCGCCGTGCCCGGCCTCGTCGAGAAGACCAAGAATGCGCTGATCCAGCAGAACCTCAACTACCAGAAGGACCTCAACGAGGTCGCGCCGATCGTGGCCCAGCAGCTCAACGGCCGCCAGAGCGAGATCGGCGAAGGCATGGCGCAGATCTATGCCAGCGAGTTCACCGAGCAGGAGCTGAAGGATCTCGTCACCTTCTACAAGTCGCCGCTGGGCAAGAAGCTGATCGACGCCGAGCCGCGCGCCATCGGGCTCAGCATGAACTTCATGAACTCCTGGGCCCAGACCTTCTCCGAGACCGTGATGGGGGCCTTCCGCGCCGAGATGCGCAAGCGTGGCAAGGACATCTGACAGACACTATCTGACAGGGAATTCCTGAAGCGCGTCATCGCGCTTCAGGTTGTTATTTGAGCATGGGCTTCTCGGAAAACCGCTGCACACTTTGCGCTGGCGCAGCCCTCCGGGTCCGGACCATGCTTTAGAGGTCGGAGTGGACAATGGCTGAATTCGACGTCGACCTCTTCGTCATCGGTGGCGGTTCGGGCGGCGTGCGGGCCGCCCGCATCGCGGCCGGTCACGGCGCGCGCGTGATGATCGCGGAGGAGTACCGCATGGGCGGGACCTGCGTGATCCGCGGCTGCGTGCCGAAGAAGCTGTTCGTGATCGGCTCGCATGTCCGTCACGAGCTCGAGGACGCCGCCGGTTTCGGCTGGACCGTTCCGCCCGCCAGCTTCGACTGGGCGACGCTGATCGCCAACAAGGACAAGGAGATCGCGCGGCTGGAGGCGGCCTACACGGCCAATGTCGAGAAGTCCGGCGCGCAGATCGTCAAGAGCCGCGCGGTGATCGAGGACAAGCACACCGTCCGTCTGCTCGAGAACGACCGCAAGATCACCGCAAGATACATCCTGATCGCCACAGGCGGCGCGCCCAACCACGGTACCGCGATCCCCGGCATCGAGCACGTGATCTCCTCCAACGAGGCGTTCCATCTCGAGAAGCTGCCGAAGCGGATCGTGATCCAGGGCGGCGGCTATATCGCGCTGGAATTCGCCGGCATCTTCGCCGGCTTCGGCTCCGACGTCACCGTGGTCTATCGCGGCGACAACATCCTTCGCGGTTTCGACGAGGATGTCCGCGCCCATGTCCGAGCCGAGATGGAGAAGCAGGGCATCACCATCCTCACCGGCTGCACGGTGGCGAAGGTCGACCGTCACGGCGAGGAGTTCACCACGCATCTGTCGAACGGATCGAGCCTTGCTTCCGACCAGGTGATGTTCGCGATCGGCCGCCATCCGGCGGTGGCCAATCTCGGGCTGGAGAAGGCCGGCGTCGCCATCAATCCTGCGAATGGCGGCATCGCGGTCGACCATTTCTCGAAGAGCTCGGTCGACAGCATCTATGCGATCGGCGACGTCACCCATCGCTTCAACCTGACGCCGGTCGCGATCCGCGAGGGCCATGCCTTCGCCGATACCGTGTTCGGCAAGCGCGAGGTCAGGGTCGATCACGCCAACATCCCGACCGCGGTGTTCTCGCAGCCGGAGGTCGGCACGGTGGGTCTGACCGAAACCGAAGCGCGCGCGCAATTCAGCCACGTCGACATCTACAAGACGACGTTCCGCCCGATCAAGGCGACGATGTCGGGCCGCGACACCCGCGTGCTGATGAAGCTCGTGGTCGACGGCGCGACCGATCGCGTGCTCGGCTGCCACATCGTCGGCGACGCCGCCGCCGAGATCACGCAAGCCGTCGCGATCGCTGTGAAGATGAAGGCGACCAAGGCCGATTTCGACGCGACGATCGCGCTGCATCCGACCGCGGCCGAGGAGCTCGTCACCATGCGCACCCCGACCGCGCGGCACGTCCGCCAGGCGGCGGAGTAGGGGCGCGAGCGGCTCTTGCTTACTCTCCCTTGCGGGGAGGGTGGTTTTGCGGAACGCGAAGCCGGGTGAGGGGTCTCTATCCTCACAGCCCGCAAGCAAAGGCGACGACTACAAGGAAGCCATCGGCCAAGCAACAGCGTCGCTCCGCGAGGAGGCGGGCAAGCATGCCCATGCTTCGCGATGCTGCGGTTCCGTACCTTCGTCCACTCGTCCTGAGGTCATGCGGAGCGCGGTAGTTCCTGATGGGAACATACACACCGATTGAGTGCGGCCTTGCTCAATTGATTTAAATCAAGCGCGCAAGATGAAGGAAGAGAACTGATTGCCACCGGTGCCGCTGGCGAAGCCTTCAGTTCTGAAGACAGCAATCGTCGGCACATTGCTACCCGGGAGGATGCTATGGTTCGATACGGTCTGATCGGTTTTGCGGCCGCGATCCTCGTCGCTGCCAGCCTTGTTCCTGATGATGCATTTGCACGCCGCGGTGGAGGTGGCGGCTTTGGCGGTGGGGCAGGATTTCACGGCGGCGGCATGCGCGCGGGAGGCTTTCATGGCGGCGGGATGAGAGCAGCTCACATTCGGGGCGGCGCCGCTCACGCGGGACGCATTCACGGCGGTCGCGGCTATCGCGTGGCCGGAGGTTCTCGGCCTTCGCATCCAATAGCAGGTCGACCGGGTTATCCAGGTCGTCCAATCGCCGGCCGTCCAGGACGACCGATCGCGGGTTACCCCGGATACGGTGGCGGCTACTATAGACCGGGTTGGGGCTACGGCGCTGCGGCTGCAGGCGCCGCTGCGGCGGCGGGAGCCTACGGATACTACAACAACTACAACAATGGTTGCTACTACAATGCCTACGGCAACTATGTCTGCCCAGGTCAATATCCGTATCAGTATTGAGCCAGGCGAGAGAGCGGGGACGGCGGCGTCCCTCGCTCTCTCGGCGACCGGTCCGGATAAGGTGTAAACGTCTTCGGGGCGCCTTCAAGCTGCTCTTGCGATCGAATTTGCAATCTTTCAATCAGCCTTTGGCGCCGCAGTCCGATTTGATCTGTTCTGCCGCCGATCTCGATCGCGATTTACCCGTCAGTCTTGCCCTGGGCCAGACGACTAAGAAGTTTCTCGCTGGCTCAGGCTGGGCACGAGCGATACATGGCCTGTAGCGGGCTTCCACTAAGAAATATCGTTCGCCGCGTTAACCCGCCACTTTGGTCGATCCAGCGACGCACCGGCCCCGGATACATCGAGTAGATCATGCGGGTCGCGCCGGGGTTTGCCACGGGCCGCCCACGATGCCCAATGTCCCAAGCGGCGTGAAACGCTAACTCTGCACGTGAAGTGACGCAAATCCTGTTGGAGGGCAAGGTCGCCAAGACAATCGTGCAGGCAGATGCGCAGAAACCGTCGATAATTACGTTCTGGCCTGAGGCGCGCAGTCGCTCATACCTATAGATATATTTCCCGATCCGTCCACCGGGATCGTATGCGATCCGCACGGCCGCCTCGCTTGCGCATGATCCAATTAACATGAGCATTGTGATGAGAAGCCCCATCCAGCGTTTCATACCTATCGCCCCAAAGGTCGACTGTTTCCTGTGGTCCATTTTGACAATCGGAACCGCAGGAAATTGATCTACATCAACTAGCAGTAGGACATGAGCGGCTCAGGTCGAGGGGCCAGCTAGCGGTGCTCATCACGTGCGGAGCAAGAGGATGTGGGTCCTGATGTACGTCTTCTCCTACTCAGTCAGCCCGGCCGCCACCAGTGACAAGGCGGAATGGAGGCTCCTCCCAACAGTCGTGTTTCAGGAGTTCACGAGTGAAGAGCGATGCCGGAAGGCCAAGACTACACTTGAAGGCAGCTTGGGTGAGGCAGGAGCCAAGCTTAGAAGCGGTTTGGAAGATTTGAAGAGCCTCGGGAAAGCCGATCCGACGCAGATCATCATTGCATACAACGTCGAATGTCTCCCGAAGTAAACTTCGGCCATGACCGGCCGTCGCAACAGCGAGAGGTGCGAAAGCATTCGGAAAAGCACCGTGTGAGTGTGCCTTGATGCAGCTGAGCGCGGCCACGTGATGGCGTTCGGAAAGAGCCGCCTGGTTAGGAATGGCGGAGGCAACCTTGCGCATGCAGCGCCAGGGCATCAGCAGATGGCATCCGGAACCCGCGCGAATGCGAGCGGATCGATGCTCAGCGAGCGCGAGCCAGCTCTACCTCATGAGGCCGAACGTTCACTTTTGAACTGTTGCCCGCTAAGGTTAGATGTAAGCTTATCGGCGGCCGGGGATGTAATCCGTGCGAGACCGCGTTCACCTAGCGCTCGCCATGTCAGCCGGCATATTCACAATCGCGGCCTTTTCTCTTCTCGCCCTTGGCTTTTGATTTCCAATGGGCGCATCTAAGCCGAACCGGCCGCCCCTTTTGGACGCGATCATTATGCTTTCGAGAGCGATCGATCTCAGTCCGCCAAAATGGGCTTACACTTGGCCTGGGAGAGTGACCCATGCAGACCGCCGAGGAGTGCCGGAAGCTCGCGAGCGACTATCGAAGAACGGCCGAGGAAAATGGAGTGTCACCAAGAAAGGCGAACCTCCTCAGAAACATCGCGAACAGCCTAAGCGGCCTCGCGAGTCAATTCGAACTTCTGACCGCTGTCGCGGCGGAGGAGTCACGAGACACGACACGAGGCAAATGACCGACATTTTGCTCAGCCCTCACTAGAAGCGCTTTCTCAGGCGCTTGGCCGCCGGGAAAACAGACGCGGAGATCGCTGTACGGCTTGGAGGCAGCCGCAAGCAAATCGCCGAACAGCGAGCGCGATTATTGGCGAAGCTCGGAATCACGGCTCAGAGGAGATCGCCGGCACAGCGAAGCGACTTGCGAACTGGAGCACCTACAGAGGCGTTACATAACGCGGGGCATAAAGTATTCTTGTCAAACGGACTGCTGTTGGTCTCCAAGTACTTCAGCGCCAAACGTGCGTGATGCTGGGTCTCTTTGTTGGCGGCTCGAGCAATCTCCTCGATGGCCCAGACCAACGACTGAATAGCCGCTCTCAAATGAGAGCTGCCCGATTCTTGCGTCATAAGACCTCGGGCGTCTAGCTGCGAACTGCCTATCCGTACAGATACCCGACCGGCTTGCCTTCGGTGCGCAGCGGACGGACGTCCTTGTGCGTGATGATCTGACCGGCGAGTGCGTCGATCTCGTCGCGTTGCGTCGGCGTCCAGCTGCGCAGCTCGTTCATGCCCTTGAGCAGGCCGAGGCGGAGCACCTGGGTGTTTTCGCCGACGCCAACGAGGCTGATCGAATCCTTGCCCGCCGTCACTACGTCGCCGGCGGCAAGCTCGAAGCTCTCGCCGGCTCTCTTCCTGAACTCGGCCGTGCCGCGAATGACGCGGTAGATCACGACCTCGCCCTTCGCAAAGCAGGTCGCATCGGCGGCGATCGACGTGCTCTTCGGCAGCAGCGACTGGCCGCGCGGATCGGTTGCGATGATGTGGCCGGTGACGAGATGGCCACTCGGGCCCTCGATGCC
Organism: Bradyrhizobium sp. LVM 105; assembly: GCF_003957705.1. Lineage (NCBI taxonomy): Bacteria > Pseudomonadati > Pseudomonadota > Alphaproteobacteria > Hyphomicrobiales > Nitrobacteraceae > Bradyrhizobium > Bradyrhizobium sp. LVM 105. The sequence continues at coordinate 29,888 of NZ_QZMV01000021.1, forward strand.
GATATCGCGCAGATAAACCGGCATGGCCGATTTGACGGAACCATCGGTGAGCGGCTTGAACAGCGCATCCAGCGCCAGCGGATCCTGCAGCCAGAAGCCGGCACCGGCCGGCCGGTCGTGCAGCTTGTGGCTCCAGGCCACGCGCGGCGTCTCGGCCTCGTCGATCTGGTCCGGACCCACGATAGTCGGATTCGGAAAGGTGGTGGGATCGGTGATGAAGGCTTCGAGGAATTTGCCCGAATAGCCCATCGAGATCGGGTCGGGCACCACTGTCTGCGGCGTCTTCAGGTTCTCTTCGGTCGACAGGCCCGACCAGGTGTAGAACAGCTGGCGATGCACGATCGCGCTTTGCAGCATCACCGCGCCAGGGCCGACATTATAGAAACGCCCGTCATAGTCGAAGGTGAAGGCGCCCGAGGTGACCAGCACGAGCTGAAAGCCGCCGGGCGGAAGATGCAGATGGAAATCGGTGGGACCGGTGTCGGGACGGTAGATCGGCAGATTGGTCGCGACTTCGTGCAGCAGGAAGGTTTCGTTGTTGGCGTGAAAGCCTTCGTTGGCGCGATTGTAGAGCGCTTGCGGACGATACGTCGCCTCGAACTTCGCATTCCGGTCGCGATCGATTGCGACGAAGTCCTGCATGTTGAGGCGAAGCGGCGCGCCATTCGGATGGGTGAGGCCGATCGTCTTGAGACCGCCCGCAGCATGCACGTTCATGACGTTCTCCGCTCTGCGCCGTTGCTTCGCTCGCAACGTCACTGCGAATTTTGGGCCAGTTGGTTGGCGAAGCAGCAAGCGAGCCCGGCGCCGCGATGCGCGCGTACTCGCGCAGGAGAAAATCCGATGGTTGCACGGGACGTTAGATCGATGGCCTGGTCTGATCGTCAGGCGCGGTGCGAGGGGCGCGTGCTTGCGGGGTAGCGAGGGGACCTGTCTAATTTGTCGGCAAGCCTCGCCAGTGCGTGCAGCGGCGTCGGGGGAGAAGCGGCGCGATGCCGGCCTCGGGATGATGAGCGAACGTCGCGACCGGGGAGGCGGCGATTGACAGATTGTTCATGTTTTGTTCTTATGCTGCACCGAGATGGAGGCAGCCATGGACAACCGTATCAGCGAACTTCGCAGAACCATCAGAGCGCTTCGCGTCAGCATGCGCGAAGCCGAGGCGATCATGCACGAGCAGATCAACCGCGCCGAGGACTGCAGCTTCGTGGCGCAGGAAGTGATCAAGATGCGCTCGGTCATGGGCCTGCTCGCAAAGGAGCGGATCGCGCTCGGCGATCACGAGCCGATCCTCGTGAACAATGTCTTCATCCCGCGGCGCCGCCCGGCGCGGAAGCCGGTCGCGGCGCCTTCCCCGGCCGCCGGGTCCGTGTTCCGTCCGCGCCTGGTGGCGAGGGCTTGACGCGGAGGGCGCCTCAATCGAAGGCGCGAGGCGCGGCCCGATCCGGCTTGCCGGCCGGGCTGTCCGCCCACTTTGCCATCTCCATGGTCCGCGCGTCGACGCCCTCGCACCAGAAGCAGCTTGGCCGCGCGCGGCCGTTCTCGGACAGGATCGGAACCAGGCTGTGGCCGCAACCGGCGCACCAGGCGATGTCAGTCATGCATTCCCCCACGGCGTACCAAATTCAGAAATGACGTTTCTCGTCCGCGAAGCTTGTGCGGGCGCTATGACGGCGCTGGAGTCCTGCGCCCGATCGGTGCGCTCGTTCCCGAGATCGTCGATGTAGCGATCCATCGTGACACGGCTGCGATGTCGTCGCCGTTTTCGCGATAGGCGCGAAGCTGGAATTCGGCCGAGCTGCCGCGGTCCACAATGACGCGGCAATGCTCGATCTCGGCGGCGCACCCCAGGAGGTCCGCGTCCTCGGCCGTGGCGTCGATGATTCGGGAGAGCAGCTCCGAGATCGTGACCGGTCCGTCCCGGGAGGCAAAGATGCAATCGGTTCCGTAGCGCTGCGCCCGCCATTTATTCTCCACCGCGATGGCACGCTCGACCGCCGTGACCTCCTTGGACAAATGAGGCCGCAGATAGAGGTGGCGCGTCAGGCAGCGATAGAGCGAGGCGATGGCAACAGCATCGTCGACGAAGGTGCAGGTGTCGGGCGCACGAAGCTCGAGCGTCGGGTGCCGCATCGAAGGACGCATCGCCCACCAGATGTGGCTCTCGTCGGGAATGACGCCGGAGCGCTGCAAGGCGCCGAGATATTCGTCGTAGTCCCGCCGGCTCTCGAACAGTTCGGGCAGGCCGGTGCGCGGCAGCTCGGAATAGGCGGCGAGGCGGTAGCCTTTCAGCCCGGTCTTGTGCGAATCCCAGAACGGAGAGGATGCCGACAACGCGATGAACAGCGGCAGGTGCGGCAGCATCGCCCGCATCACCGCCATGCGCCTCTCGGGATCCGGCAACTGAACATGCACGTGCATGCCGCACATCATGTTGCGATGGCCGATGCTGCGCAGATCCTCGATCATCTCCTCGTAGCGCGGCTTCGGGCTCGGCTGCGACATGCGCCAGACCGCCGTCGGGTGGGTGCCGCAGGCCATGATCACGAAGCCATATTGCGCGGCGACGTTCGCCACTTCGCGCCGCAGGAAGCGCAGCTCTTCGCGGGCGTCGTTGACGTCGACGTGAACGTTGGTGGCGACCTCGAGCTGGGATTGCAGCATCTCCCGCATGGCCTGACCGCCGGTCGACCAGTTTGCCGATTCGAACAGTTCGTTGGGAGTCTGGATCGCGACCTCGAAGCTGCGGCGGTCGGCCAGGAAATACTCCTCCTCGATGCCGAAGGAATATTCCGCCGCCTTGCCGCCGCCGCCAGCGGAACGAATGACGAGGTGCTGCTTGTCGTCGGAGGAATCCAGTCGAAGAAGTTTTACAACGTCTGAAGCAAAGGTCATGTCCCACCCGGCAGTGTCACCTCCGGGAACTAATCCTTCTGGCAGGGGCGGGTTCCGTCTCGGCTCCACTGCAAATTGTCGCGTCGAAGGGAACAATCTTCACGCTCTCCGATGCACGCGCGATCAGCGCGTGGTTTGGCGGCACTTCGCTCCAGTCCGCTTCCTTGTCGAACGGCTCGGAGACGACGATGACCTGGCCGCCGTCCTCACGGAAATAGAGTGTGTTCGCGGCGTCGTTGACCGCGACGCGGAAGGCGTAGAGATCCTTGCCGTTGGCGATCGCACTGGTGAAGCGCAACCGTTCGCGCAAGTGGCCTTCATTGACGAGGCCGACGAGAGCCTGCAGCACGCGCTGCGTCGCGCGGAGCGGATCGCTGTCGAGGCCGGCGCCCATCATCGCCAGGAACACGGCTTCCGAATCGGTCGTGCCGAGTCGCGAAGGGTAATAGTCGTTGGGAATCAGCGCCTCGACCTTGCGCCGCAGCCGATTCCAGCTTCCGACGAATCCGTTGTGCATGAACATCCAGTGGCCGCAGGCAAAGGGATGGCAATTCTGTCGCGTCACCGCCGTGCCGGTGGCGGCGCGCACATGGGCAAAGAACAAGTGCGAGCGCAGATGCCGGCAGAGGTAGCGCAAATTTTCGTCCGACCACGCCGGGCGCGTCTCGCGATAGAGCCCGGGCTCGGGATGCTCGCCGTACCAGCCGAGACCAAAGCCGTCGCCGTTCGAGCCCGCCGTCGATTGCAGCGAGCGGATGCTCTGCGCGACCAAGGAATGCTCGGGTTCGGTGACATAGGGCTCGAACGACGTCGTCTCGCCCCGGTATGCGATCCAGCGGCACATGGGTGTATCCTGTCGGGAGATGCCGTGATGTGCGGTAACTCATTGGCCTGCATGATAGTTCCTGGCCGCAGCTGGTCGTCGTGTTCGGAAAGGACGCGCATTTCGCGTGGCATCTTGAGCGTTCATTCACCCTGCGGAGTTGCAACACGCATACGCGGGCGCGGATTCATGAACGTCGGCTCAATGCAAGGCGGAAGGCCGCGACTTGAGCGTGATCTGCGGCTTGTGACCCGAAGCGGTCATCTCAGTTCCGGATTCATCCAGCAGTCTGAGGTCACCCTTGGCTAGGTCCTATCGAGAGGGGCTGGTGCGTCGGTCGATTCCCGCTCAACTACAAGGAGCGCAAAAAGCGCAAGGGATCCGGGTGTTCACTTTTGAACTTGCCGGGGGTTGCCGAGGTGATTTGAATTAGTCTTTGACTGAGACGTCACGAAGAAAGATGCTGCGGATTAAAAAAAGGAATTGCCCGAGCCAAATCAGCCCGAAACCATCGCAGCCACTAGCAAAGTTGGGAGGTGCTAACGCTAATGCTGAAGTGGTGCTCCTACTGTCAGAAATTTCAAGGCGAAACCTTTCCCTTTGAAGATTTGTCCGTCACTTACGGACTCTGCCGGAGGTGCGAGTCAGAGCACCCGGATATATTCGCAAGCGATGTCGTCCAGCACTCCGAGCTTCTCCGCCGTGTTTACAATTCGCTCTACGAGGCAGGGCGACGGAATGATATTCGTTTGGCTCAGCAGCTTGTTGAGGAAGCGATCGCCGCTAACTTCAAGCCCGTTGATATCGTCCTCGGAGTTTTGGCCCCGCTGCTCTACAAGATCGGCGAACAGTGGCATTCCGGCACCATCACCGTCGCCGACGAACACGAGTTCACTGCCTTTAGCGAGCGCGTCATCGAATTGATCGAAGGAAGCATGCAACGGGGTAGGACACGACGTCGAAAAGGCGCACCCCGGTACTTTCTCATGAATGCGCCCGGCAATACTCATACTCTGGCCGTCCGCATTCTTGCTCTTTGGTTGGAAAGTCACAGCATCTGTACACCAACTGTCGTCGACCATCTCGATTTGCATGAACTAGCTCAGCAAATCATCGCAGTTGCCCCCAAAGCGCTGTTGATTTCGATGGCTTTGCCCCAACAACTCACCGGTGTGACGGCTATCTCCGCTCTTGTCAGAGAATTGCCGGGCGGCGCTCGTCCGAAGGTCATAGTCGGCGGATATGCGATCAAATCAGGCCTGGTGAGGTTTGTGCCTGGCGCTGAGCTGGCTACCGACATCAACTTGCTGAGCACTTCCTGATTAGAGGACTTCCGCTTCTGGCCCTTAACGGACAGCCGGGACGAACCGGTCATGTCCGGTCTTGAAGGTTCCACGGACCCTACCTCCGCGCCGGCTGATCGGATTTGTGAGTCCGTCGATCGCCGAGTAGTCATTCTTCGAGGCTCGGATTGCGATGCCAATGCATCGCAGACCTGACGCCTCGGCTGACGGGTTTGGAAAAGTGTCGTTCGCCTCGGCCCGTTCCCAAAGAGATGGAACCGATGCGGCGGCTGGTCGCAGTCATCTTGCCTTGATTCCGACAGAGCCACCTATATTTCTGGTACGAACAAGAATCCGGGCCCCTCTGGCGAGGACGCCGACAATGTCGGCAAACCTCGTGATGTCGGATGACCTGTCCCGCGCGAATGCGATGGATTGGCCGATCGTCGGGCCCTTGATGTTCTCTCCGACTCCATCGTCCCCATCGCAGCTCCGTGCGGCCATTTCGCAAGACTAAGGGAGCAACGATGTCTGACGCCAAGCATTCAAATCCCATCGAGATCGAGATCGCGGAGCCGTCCAGCCTGAACGAGCAGGCCGCGGCCGCACTGGTGATTGCCGGCGCGCTCGTCGCCGTGGCCGACCGGCGGGTTTCGCCGGTCGAGCGCGACGAGGTGATCCGGTTCATCAGGGATCGCGGCCTGGCGCCGCATCTCGACGACGACAGGCTGTTTGCAATGTTCGACGCACTTGCCGAGCGGCTGGAGGAGCCGGATTTCGCCAATGTCGTGATCGACACGCTGCGGCCGGTCTCGGACATGCCGTTGTCGTCACATTTGATGGAACTGTCGCAGCGGGTTGCGGCCGCCGACCAGGACGTCCATCCCCACGAAGTGCAGGCGATCAAATTGTTGCGCTTGCTGACGCTGGCGCTGCCGCGCGCGAAGCCGATCCCGTCGGGTCGGGGGCGCACCGAACCGCAATTGGCCACAGAGGAGTAAGCATGAGCGCTGCATCGAGCGAGCGTACGCGTGAGGCCGCGGGTCCCGCCAGCGAGCTGGCGGGCGGTGACCCGCGCCTCGACAAGCTCGTCGATCGACTGCCGCCGCGCATGGGTGATGCCGTCACCTATCTGCTCAAACCGTCGAGCCGCTGGGTCAGAATCCCCTCGGGCGCGCTGCTCGTTGCTGGCGGTGTGCTATCCGTCCTGCCGTTGCTCGGCATCTGGATGTTGCCGCTGGGACTCGCGCTGCTTGCCGAGGACGTGCCTGCGCTGCGCTCCTCCCGTTCGAAGGTCTTCGACTGGATCGAACGCCGCAAGCCACACTGGCTCGATCCGTCCATAGCGAAGAATGATCAATCATGATTGAATTCATCACGCCCGAGGCGCTGACTGCGCTCTTTCAAGTTGTCCTGATCGACCTCGTTCTCGCCGGCGACAACGCCGTCGTCATTGGCCTCGCCGCGGCGGGACTGCCGACCGAGCAGCGCCGCCGCGCCATCATCGTCGGCATCGCTGCCGCCACTGTACTGCGCATCGCCTTTGCCGGCGTCGCCACCCAGCTGTTGCAGGTCATCGGCCTGTTGCTTGCCGGCGGCGTGCTGCTGCTCTGGGTGTGCTGGAAGATGTGGCGCGAACTGCGCGAGCAGTCGCATGCGGGGCAACTCGCGTTCAATCATGGCGGCGGCGCCGACGCCGAGCCCGCACAGCGAAAGACCTTCGGCCAGGCCGCGGTGCAGATCGTCGCGGCCGACGTCTCGATGTCGCTCGACAACGTGCTCGCGGTCGCGGGCGCCGCGCGCGAGCACCCCTACATCCTCATTTTCGGCCTGTTGCTCTCGGTCGCGATGATGGGCGTCGCCGCCGATCTGCTCGGCCGCGTGCTCCAGAAGCATCGCTGGGTCGCCTATGTCGGCCTTGCCATCATCATTTACGTCGCCTTCGAGATGATCTATCGGGGTTCGCTCGAGCTCGCGCCTGTCGTCGCGAATCTCTGAGACGCAGGCCCGTTCGCAATCCGGAGTGATCAATGACGTCCGAACCCAAAGCACCTTCGGCGCCGCTGCCGCCGGTCGGGCTGCTTCCGAAGCTGATCTTCGGCTCACGCTGGCTGCAATTGCCGCTCTATGTCGGCCTCATCGTCGCCCAGGCCGTCTATGTGCTGCTGTTCCTGAAGGAGCTCTGGCACCTGGTCCTGCACTCGTTTGACGCCAGCGAGCAGCAGATCATGCTGGTCGTGCTCGGGCTGATCGACGTGGTCATGATCTCGAACCTGCTGATCATGGTGATCGTCGGCGGCTACGAGACCTTCGTCTCCCGCCTGAACCTGAGCGGGCATCCGGACGAGCCGGAATGGCTCGGTCACGTCAATGCCAGCGTGCTCAAGATCAAGCTGGCGATGGCGATCATCGGCATTTCCTCGATCTCGCTGCTCAGAACCTTCATCGAAGCCGGCAATCTCGGCACCACGCGCAGCAACTTCACCGAGACCGGCGTGATGTGGCAGGTGCTGATCCACCTGACCTTCATCATCTCCGCGATCGGCATCGCCTGGGTCGATCGTCTCAGCGAGAGCGGCCATCGCGAGAAGGCCGCCCACGACTGACGGACCTGGCCGCCTGAAGCCTCCCGAGCGGCCAGTCAAGGCGCCCGCCTGATCGTCCGATCCGGCGGGCTCTTTGTTGCAAGATCGATAAAATCGTCTGCAATCCGTTCAGCGGCGGCAAACCCTGCGGACAACAAGCCCGGCGCTTTAAACCAGGTCTTTGGAACCGATCTGCATCCTGCCTGCAAAAGGGCAGGGCTATCGGCATGTCAATTCTCAGGGAGATCGTCGCAGCCGTCGCGGGAGTCTACGCGCTCCTGCTGGTCTGTGACGCATTGTTCGGGGTCGGCGAGGCGCGCTTCGACGAGGCTTATTATCGCGCCAGCTTCTACGCGCCGCGGCCGAAGGAGTTTCGGTTCGCGAGCGACACGCCGCCGGCGGTCCGCGTCAACGAAGCGTTCGCGCAATTCGCGCCGGGCGATGCAAAACCGAACAGGCGTTACTCGTCTCTCACGACCATCATTCGCTGACGCCGTCTCACTCCCCCTGGACCCATTCCGCGACGCCGCGCCACAGCGTGTCGCGGTGTTCGGGGCGAAAGAAGCCGAAATGGCCGATGGCCTTGGCGCCGACCTCGGACGGCTTCACCGTCAGCACCTCCGGCTTGATCGCGGAGAACCCGCTCGTGAGCAGCTCGACCGCGGGCCGTGTCGCCCAGGGATCGTCGGAAAAGCACAGCGCCCGCAGCTCGCCCTTGAACCTGGTGAAATTGTCCAGCGCCGGCAGCTTGGAATCGAAGAGATAACGGGGGCTCGAGACCCACTCGGCCCATTGCAGGAAGACCCCCTTGGGCAGATCCTCGCCGATTCCGGCCCAGCCCGGCGCATAGCCGAGCGCGTGGACCAGCGGTACGCCGACGAGGTTCATGAACGCGAAGACGCGGTACTTCTCGGGTGAGGTCATCAGCCGCCAGGTCGCGGCCTGCGAGGCCACCAAGGCTGCGCGCGAGACGTCGGTATTGTTCGCGATCAGCCCGAGCGCCTGGCCGCCGAAGGAATGGCCGATATAGGCGAGCGGCAGCGTATTATACCGCTCGCGCATCCAGCGCACGGCGGCGGTGACGTCGAGCGCGGCCCAGTCCGACATCGAGGCCTTGAAGCCGACCAGCGACTTTGGCCGGTTGTAGCCGACCATCGCCGGCAGCCGGGAATCGCCGATGCCGCGATAGTCGTAAGTGAGCACCGCGCAGCCGCGATGGGCGAGGTAGGAAGCAAAGCCGCGATAGATCTTGCGCGGGACCGCGGTCGCCGAGTTGATCAGCACGGCATGGCGCTTGGCGCCCCGCGGCAGGAACAGGGTGCCGGTGAGCCCATACCCGTCGGTCGCCGGGAAGCTGATCTCGTCGATGAAAACGTCGTCCAATGCCGCGCCCATGGCCGGAAGCTATTTCGCCAGTTTCCTCAAGCTTTCCCAGCAAATGCGAATTTGGCTTTCCCCGCAAGGGCTTGCGATGCCAAACGGATTTACAACTGGCGGGGCGGAGCGAGCCTGTGTATAAGGCGGCCCTCACAACCCCCAGATCAGGTTGTGCTTTTTGCTTCACGGAGAGATTGCGATGTCCGAGCGGTGGACGCCCGAGTCCTGGCGCAGCAAGCCGGTGCTACAGGTGCCCGACTACCCCGACGCCAAGGCCCTGGCCGACGTCGAGGCGCAGCTTGCGACCTTTCCGCCGCTGGTGTTCGCGGGCGAGGCGCGCAACCTGAAGAAGGCGCTGGCGCGCGTTGCGGCCGGCGAAGCCTTCCTGCTTCAGGGCGGCGACTGCGCCGAGAGCTTTGCCGAGCACGGCGCCAACAACATCCGCGACTTCTTCCGCGTGCTGCTGCAGATGGCGGTGGTCTTGACCTATGCCGGCGCGGTGCCGGTGGTGAAGGTCGGCCGCATCGCCGGGCAGTTCGCCAAGCCGCGCTCGTCGCCGACCGAGAAGGTGAATGGCGTCGAGCTGCCGAGCTATCGCGGCGACATCGTCAACGACATCGCCTTCACCAGGGAAGCGCGCGTCCCCGATCCGCAGCGCCAGCTGATGGCCTATCGCCAGTCGGCCGCAACGCTGAACCTGCTGCGCGCCTTCGCCACCGGCGGCTTCGCCAATCTCGGCAGCGTGCATCAATGGATGCTGGGCTTCCTCAAGGATTCCCCGCAGTCCCGCCGCTACAAGGAGCTGGCCGACCGCATCTCTGACGCGCTCAACTTCATGCGCGCCTGCGGCCTCGATCTCGAGAGCCACCCGGAGCTGCGCGCCACCGATTTCTACACCAGCCACGAGGCATTGCTGCTCGGCTACGAGCAGGCCATGACCCGCGTCGATTCCACCACGGGGGACTGGTACGCGACCTCGGGCCACATGATCTGGATCGGCGACCGCACCCGCCAGCTCGACCACGGCCATATCGAATATTTCCGCGGCATCAAGAACCCGATCGGGCTGAAGTGCGGCCCATCGCTGAAGCCCGACGAGCTCCTGAAGCTGATCGACGTGCTCAACCCCGACAACGAGCCGGGCCGGTTGACGCTGATCGGCCGCTTCGGCTCGGACAAGGTCGGAGAGCACCTGCCGAACATGATCCGCGCCGTGAAGCGCGAGGGCCGGGTGGTGGTCTGGTCCTGCGATCCCATGCACGGCAACACGATCACCTCGACGTCGGGCTACAAGACGCGCCCCTTCGACCGCATCCTGTCCGAGGTGAAATCGTTCTTCGCGATCCATGCCGCCGAAGGCACCCATGCCGGCGGCGTGCATCTGGAAATGACGGGCCAGGACGTCACCGAATGCCTCGGCGGCGCCCGCGCGATCACGGACGAGGACCTCAACGACCGCTATCATACGGTCTGCGATCCCCGCCTCAACGCCGAGCAATCCATCGACATGGCTTTCCTGATCGCAGAACTGCTCAAGCAGGAGCGTGCCGGCAAGGCCCAGCCGATGCCGGTCGCAGCGGGGCTCTAAAACCTTGCTGCGGATCTGGAAGGCCACGATCAATTCCCGTAACGGTCTGGCCTTTGCGATTAGATCGGAGCAGGCCGTCCGCGAGGAGATTTTTGCGCTCCTGCTGTCGGTGCCGCTCGCCTGGCTGATCGGCGCGACCGCGATGCGGGCCGTCGAGCTGGTCTGCGCCGTCGCCTTCGTGCTGGTCGTCGAGCTCCTCAACACCGCGATCGAGAAGCTCGCCGACCGCCTGACCCTGGACCACGACAAGCAGATCGGCCGGGTCAAGGACATGGGCTCGGCCGCGGTCGGCGTGGCGCTGCTGATGGCTGGTGCGTTCTGGATCTTCGCCATCGTCGAGCGGTTGGGTTTCGTCTAACGAGGAACGGATAAGGGCGCCCGATGACCGAACGTCTCGCCGCATTCGCGGTCACGCTCGCCCAGCTCAATCCGACCATGGGCGACATCGCGGGCAATGCCGCCAAGGCGCGGGCGGCGCGCGCGCAGGCGATCGCCGACGGCGCCGATCTCGTGCTGTTTCCGGAATTGTTCATCGCCGGCTATCCGCCGGAAGACCTCGTGCTGAAGCCGTCTTTCCAGGCCGCCTGCCGCGCCGCGATCGAAGCACTGGCGCGCGAGACCGCCGATGGCGGGCCGGCCATGCTGGTCGGCACGCCCTGGGTCGAGGAGGGCAAGCTCTACAATGCCTGCGCGCTGCTCGACGGCGGCCGCATCGCGAGCTTGCGCTTCAAATGCAATCTGCCGAATTACGGCGTGTTCGACGAGAAGCGGCTGTTTTCGCGGGGGCCCGCCGCTGGTCCGGTGACCGTGCGCGGCGTACGCATCGGCGTGCCGATCTGCGAGGACATCTGGCTGGAAGAGTCCGAGGACTACGAGAACGTGGTCGAGACGCTGGCCGAGACCGGCGCGGAGATCATCCTGGTTCCGAACGGCTCGCCTTACGCCCGCGACAAGAACGACGTGCGCCTGTCGGTCGCGGTCGCGCGCGTCACCGAGAGCGGACTGCCGCTGGTCTATCTCAACCAGGTCGGCGGCCAGGACGAGCTGGTGTTCGACGGCGCCTCCTTCGCGCTCAACGGCGATCTCTCGCTGGCGGCGCAACTGCCGGCATTCGAGGAAAGCATCGTCACGCTGCGCTTCACCCGCAACGGCGACGATTGGCGCTGCGCGGGGCCGATCGCGACGCTGCCCGAGGGCGACAAGGCCGATTACGCCGCCTGCGTGCTGGGCCTGCGCGACTATGTCGGCAAGAACGGCTTTCCCGGCGTGCTGCTCGGCATTTCCGGCGGCATCGATTCCGCGCTGTGCGCGGCCATCGCGGTCGATGCGCTCGGTGTCGATCAGGTGCATGGCGTGATGCTGCCGTATCGCTACACCGCGGCACACTCGATTGCGGATGCCGGCGAGCTCGCCGGCCATCTCGGCATCCGCTACGAGGTGCTGCCGATCGCGGAGGCCGTCAGCGGGTTCGAGACCATCCTCTCAGGTCTCTTCAAGAATCTGCCGCCAGATATCACCGAGGAGAATCTCCAGGCCCGCACCCGCGGCACGCTCCTGATGGCGATCTCCAACAAGACCGGCCTGATGGTGGTGACGACAGGCAACAAGTCCGAAATGTCGGTCGGCTACGCCACGCTCTATGGCGACATGAACGGCGGCTTCAATCCGATCAAGGATATCTACAAGACGCAGGTGTTTCGCCTGGCAAGCTTGCGCAACAGCTGGAAGCCCGACGGCGCGCTCGGACCCGCCGGCGAGGTGATCCCGCCCGACATCATCACGCGGCCGCCGACCGCGGAGCTGCGCGAGAACCAGACTGACCAGGATTCGCTGCCGCCTTACGACGTGCTCGATGCCATCCTGGAGCGTCTGGTCGAGCGCGAACAGCCGCTGGACCAGATCATTGCCGCCGGCTTCGATCGCGAGATCGTCACCCGCATCGACCATCTGCTCAACGTCGCCGAATACAAGCGCCGCCAGGCCGCGCCCGGCGTGAAGGTCACGCCCCGGAACTTCGGCCGCGACCGCCGCTATCCCATCACCAACCGCTTTCGCGACAAGGGTGAGAAGCTGCCGGCGATCGACGAGACGCTGCTATCGCGCGCGAGCAAGGCCTCGATCGACGCGTTCGAGGGGTAGGGCACTCAAAGATGCGGCAGCGTGAGGCAGGCGATCTCGCTACTCATTCCGCTGTCATCATCCGCCTTGTGCGCACTTGCGCACTGGGGCGGATGATCCAGTACTCCGCGGCGGACGTCGTGAAAACCAACTTCCGCCGCGGAGTACTGGATGCCCCGCCTGCGCGGGGCATGACAGTGGGAACCTCGCGTTCTGCTACGGCGGGGCTGCGAAGAACAAGACTCGAAGCAAGTGCGTGTATTCGGATTCGAGCACCATGATCGACACAAATACCAATACCACGATCGGCGGCAGCAGGATGGCATAGGTCAAAGCCAGTCGCTCCCAGGCCATGTGCATGAAGACGGCGACGATCAGGCCGGCCTTCAACACCATGAACAGCAGGATCAGCGACCACCTCAGATAGCCATGTAGGCCAAAGTAGTCGACGAGATAGGAGCACGTGCTGAGGACGAACAACCAGCCCCAGACCACGAGATAGAGCTTGATCGGGTGCTGTTGACCCTTGGCGTGAACGGCTCCCGTTGCGACCGCGCCATGCGCCGGAGCGTGGAGCTGTCCTTCCATGTGTACCGCCGCGTTTGTCATGCGCCGACCTCACCAAAGATAGAAGAATGCGAAGATGAACACCCACACGAGATCGACGAAGTGCCAGTACAGGCCCATGATCTCGACGATCTCGTAATGCCCCTTGCGGCTCGTGAAGAAGCCGCGCCTCTCGACGTCGAAATCGCCGCGAAAGACCTTCCGCGCAATGGCGATCAGGAAGATCACACCGATCGTCACATGGGTACCGTGGAAGCCGGTGATCATGAAGAAGCTCGCACCAAACTGCGGCGCACCCCATGGATTGCCCCAGGGCCGGACGCCCTCCATGATCAGCTTGGTCCATTCGAAGGCCTGCATTCCGACGAAGGTTGCGCCGAAGGCCGCAGTGACCAGCATCAGGATTGCGGTTCTCGCGCGATCGCGGCGGTAGCCGAAATTGACGGCCATCGCCATTGTTCCGCTGCTGCTGATCAGTACAAAGGTCATGATGGCGATCAGGATCAGGGGCATGTGGTTGCCCCCGATATTGAGGGCGAAGACTTCGCTGGGATTCGGCCACGGCACGGTCGTCGACATGCGCGCCGTCATGTAGGAGAGCAGGAAGCAACTGAAGATGAAGGTGTCGCTGAGGAGGAAGATCCACATCATGGCCTTGCCCCAGGACACGTTCTTGAAGGCGCGTTGATCGGACGCCCAGTCGGCGGCGATGCCGCGCCAGCCTTCAAGCCGCGCAGGCGATTGGCCCGGATTTGTCAGCACGGTCTCAGCCATCTGGTCTCGCCTCCCTAGCTCAGCAATTGGCGGCAGATGTTGACGAAATCATCGGTCCAGCCGGTGAGGAGACCGAGCAGGACAAGCCAGACCAACAGCAGGAAGTGCCAGTAGATGGCGCACAGTTCCACGCTCAAGCGCATGTCGGCGATCTCGGCGCCGCGCCACATCTTGGCTGAGGTTCGGCCCAAGGCCACCAGACCGCCCGTCAGATGCAGCCCGTGCACTGCGGTCAACACGTAGAAGAACGAATTCGCCGGATTGGACGCCACGAGATATCCGGCAGTCGCGAGCCGCTGCCAGGCCAGGAGCTGTCCGGCGAGGAAGATCACGGCAGATGCCCCGCCAGCAAGTAGGCCGATCGTGATGCCTTCAGCATCGTGTCGGCGCGCGGCCAGGTAAGACCATTGCAGCGCGACACTGCTCAGGACCAGGACGCCCGTGTTGACCCACAGCAGCCGTGGTACCGGCAGCGGCCGCCAGTCCGCCATGCTCATGCGCATCGAGTAGGCGCTGATGAAGAGGACGAATAATGCGCTCGCGACAGCGAGAAACACGCCAAGTCCGAGCTTCGCTGCCGGCCAGGTCATGGCATCGCCGCCGGGGAAGTCACCGGCCGGGCCTTCCTCCAGCCAGGGCTTGGCTGTCAGCCGCTGCTGCGACAGCCACCATCCGGCGATCACCACAAGCACAGCCAGGAACAGGATGACGGCGCTCACGAAGCGGCTCCCTGAATGAGCTGCGTCGCGCGTGGCGGCTGGTTCTGCGGAATGAAGTCTTCCGCGGCGCCGGGCACACTGTAATCATAGGCCCAGCGGTATACGACAGGGAGCTCCTTGCCCCAGTTGCCGTGCCCCGGGGGCGTCTCCGGCGTCTGCCACTCCAGCGTCGTCGCCCGCCACGGATTGCCGCCCGAGGCCTCACCCTTGAACAAGCTCCAGGCAAGGTTGAACAGGAACACCATCTGGCTGAAGCCGACAGTCAAGGCCACCACGGAGATGAAGGCGTTTAGTGAATGGGCCGAGGACGGGATGAACGTCGTATCTCCGAGTTCGAAATACCGGCGCGGGACCCCGAGCAGTCCAAGATAGTGCATGGGGAAGAAGATCAGGTAGGCGCCGAGGAAGGTGACCCAGAAGTGAAACTTGCCCAGGGCGTCGTTCAGCATCCGCCCCGTGACCTTTGGATACCAATGATAGATCGCGCCGAGCACGACCATGATCGGCGCCACGCCCATCACCATGTGGAAATGCGCGACCACGAACATGGTATCCGAGAGGGGCACGTCCACGACAACGTTGCCGAGGAAGAGGCCGGTGAGCCCGCCGTTCACGAAGGTGATGATGAAGCCGAGGGCGAACAGCATCGGCACCGTGAGATGAATGTCGCCGCGCCACAGGGTCAGCACCCAGTTGTAGACCTTGATCGCGGTGGGGATTGCGATGATGAGCGTCGTGGTGGCGAAGAAGTACCCGAATTGCGGGAACATGCCGCTCACATACATGTGGTGCGCCCATACGATGAAGCTGAGCGCTCCGATGGCCACGATCGCCCAGACCATCATGCGATAGCCAAAGATGTTCTTGCGCGCATGCGTGCTGATCAGATCGGAGACGATGCCGAAGGCGGGCAGGGCGACGATGTAGACCTCGGGGTGGCCGAAGAACCAGAACAGGTGCTGGAAGAGCAGCGGGCTGCCACCACCATATTTCGAAAGCGTGCCCATCTCGACGAGGGCGGGCATGAAGAAGCTGGTTCCCAAGAGACGGTCTAGCAGCATCATGACCGAGGCAACGAAGAGTGCAGGGAATGCCAACAGCGCCATGACGGTCGCCGTGAAGATGCCCCACACCGTCAGGGGCAGGCGCATCAAGGTCATGCCGCGGGTGCGCGCCTGCAGCACCGTCACCACATAATTCAGCCCGCCCATGGTGAAGCCGATGATGAACAGGATCAGGGACGACAACATGAGAATGATGCCCCAATCCTGCCCGGGCGTTCCGGAGAGGATTGCTTGCGGCGGGTATAGCGTCCAGCCGGCGCCGGTGGGGCCGCCGGGCACGAAGAATGTCGAGGCAAGCACCAGGACTGCGAGCAGGTAGACCCAGTAGCTCAGCATGTTCACATAAGGGAAGACCATGTCCCGGGCGCCCACCATCAGCGGGATCAGGTAGTTGCCGAAGCCGCCCAGGAACAACGCGGTGAGCAGATAGATCACCATGATCATGCCGTGCATGGTGATGAACTGGAGGTACTGGTTGGCATCGATGAAAGAGAAGGTGCCGGGGAATCCCAGTTGCAGCCGCATCAGCCACGACAGCACCAGGGCCACCAGCCCGATGGCCGAGGCCGTCAGCGAATACTGAATGGCGATCACCTTGGCGTCCTGCGAGAAGACATACCGTGTCCACCAGCTCCGCGGATGGTAGAGCTCGACATCAGGTACTTCCGGAGGCGGGATGCTGCGGATCCCTTCATATGGAATATCGACCATAGAAACCTCGTCGATCGTTTCCATCGGGGTGAGGCGTTGGCCTCGTGCACCCGATCAATCTTCGCGGCGGCAGCTTGCTACTTGCCGCCGGATTGGTACGTCGTCTTCACGACGGCTCTTGCCGGCGATAATTCTGCGAACGTCTTTTGTTGCTCCAGCCAGGCGTGATATTCACGCTCTTCGTCGACGATGACCTTGGCCCGCATCTGATAATGAGCAGCGCCACAGAGCTCCGCACAGAGAACATCGAACGTTCCGGTTCGGATCGGCGTTATCCAGAAATAGGTCACCATGCCTGGGACCATGTCCATCTTGGCCCGGAATTCGGGCACGTAGAAATCGTGCAGGACATCAACCGAGCGGAGGAGGACCTTGACCGGCTTTCCCACTTGAAGGTGCAAGTCGCCGTTCTCGATCACGACGTCGTCCTGCGCATGCGAGTCGTCACGGTTCAGCCCCATCGGATTGTCGGAAGCGATGTTGCGAACATCGGATGTGCCCAATTTCCCATCCTTGCCGGGAAGCCGGAAGCTCCATTGCCATTGCTGGCCCATGACCTCGACCTCGGTGGCATCCGCAGGCACCGTCACGAACTGGTGCCAGACCACGAGGCCAGGTGCCAGCATGGCTGCGACGCCGACGCCGGTCCCGACGCTCAACCACCATTCGAGCCTCTTGTTTTCCGGATTGTAGTCGGCCCGTCTTCCCTCTTTGTGGTGAAAGCGGAAGACGCAATAAGCCATGAAGGCGATGACGGCGACGAACACAAAGCCCGTGATCCAGAACGTGATGCTGATGGTGTGGTCGATATAGGCCCAGTTCGTGGCGATCGGCGTCCACCACCACGGGCTGTAGAGGTGAAACAGCACGGAGCCGATCGCGACCAGAAGCAATATCAGTGCGACAGCCATCCTGATCCATCCTTTGCCACTGAAGGCTACGGATACGAATCCAGGGCGGAGCTCATGTCTGTCGCGATGGCTGGCCTTTCTTGGTTGGCATACATGCCATCGCCGGCCTCTTGCCTCGCCCATTCCACTGGTCGCGAAATCAGGAGAAAGCCCGCGACCATCAATCTCATCGGAGCTAAGGGCGTCTGCGTCTAAAATGGTACCAGCCTAATCCGGCGTCAATCCTAATCCGGCGTCAATAGAGCAGATAGGCGTCCCGACGTGGGTGTTGCCGTCGCTCGGCAAGTCGACACAAAGCATCAGCGCATTTCAGCGTCCTGGGTGATGCAACGCACAAATCGGGCGCATAGTTCACCCAACCGTGAGTGCAGCCGTGCCCCGCACGCGCTAAGCTTCCAGGGTAGGTCGCGACGGGTTCCGTCCGGCCAGGCTCGTTAGATGAACCTGGGTTGCCGTACTCAACCCATCGCGTTTCCTGCTCGTTCGGCGGACACGCGTGGACTGGAAAGCGCGTGTTATCGAAACCGCGATTTTCAGCAGGGGAGGGTCTGCTCATGGCCACTCTGTACCCCCACCACATCACCAGGCGGCACGCATTCGGCGAAGCGGCCTCCTATCCCATTCGCAAGATCAGCTTGTCCGATCTGACCGAGGCCTTGC
This sequence comes from Bradyrhizobium sp. LVM 105, assembly GCF_003957705.1. NCBI lineage: Bacteria > Pseudomonadati > Pseudomonadota > Alphaproteobacteria > Hyphomicrobiales > Nitrobacteraceae > Bradyrhizobium > Bradyrhizobium sp. LVM 105. The sequence continues at coordinate 47,963 of NZ_QZMV01000021.1, forward strand.
GCCTGGGTTGGGAGGATTTCCAGGCGATGCCGAGCCACGCGATCGTCGTGTGCCTGATTTATCCCGTCCTCGGTCTCGTCCTGTTCAGGATGGTTCTCGGCTATTCGGTGCTGCCGCTACTGTTTCCGCTGGCCGCCGGCTTTGCCTTGATCGGTCCTTTTGCCGCGATCGGTCTCTACGAACTCAGCCGGCGTCGCGAGCGCGGCGACGAGGTCGATGCATGGGATGCGATCAAGGTGGTGCGCGCACCGTCGTTCGGCGCCATGGTCGAGCTCGGCGTGCTCCTGCTGGTCCTGTTCGGGGCCTGGATCGGTGTCGCGAACGCGATCTATGTCTCAATCTTCGGTCATGCGGCGGCCGCAAGCATTCCCGACTTCGCAACGCGCGTGCTGACGACACCGGAAGGCTGGTCGCTCATCATCGTCGGTTGCTGTGTCGGCTTCCTGTTTGCGGTTGTGGCGTTGTGCGTCAGCGTCGTGTCATTTCCGTTGATGCTCGACCGGCATGCGACTGCGATCGACGCGATCCGCACGTCGCTCCGAGCGGTGGCGGCGAATCCGGTTGCGATGGCCGGATGGGGCCTCATCGTGGCGGCGCTGCTCGTGATCGGCTCGCTGCCGCTCTTCGTCGGTCTCGCTGTCGTCTTGCCGGTGCTCGGTCATGCCACCTGGCACCTCTATCGGCGGGTGGTTGAGCCGAATCCGAACCCACCGGACGCTCCGCCGCCGCCCCCGAAGGGAAGGCGCTACGCAGCAGACTTTCCGGCCAATCTCATCCCGTGGAGCCGCGAGGGCGAGTAGTAGCGCGCGTTTGAGAGATAACTGTTGCGAGTGAGGCGGGCGATTGTGCCCCTGGACTGCTGTCATCATCCGCGAAAGCGGATGATCCAGTACCCTGCGGCGCTGCTCGTGTGCACGGCTGGCGTCACGGAGTACGTGCCCCGCCCTCGCTGGGCATGACAGTAAAAGCAGGGCTGCCTACTTCTGCTGTTGCGGCAGGAACGTGGGCCCGACCGAACGGATCGGCTTGTTCTCCGACGAGGTCGCGGGGGCAGCATCCGCCGGCGGCGGTGCGGTGGCCGTCGTCGGCGCGGGAGCTGGGCCCTTCTTGGCGTTCACAGGCGTGCCCTTGTTGAGCCGCTGCTGCTGCATCTTCTTGGCGCTCTCCTCGGTGACGATGATGTCGCCCTGCTGCTCGGCCGCCGCCTTGTCGTCGGCAGATTTCAGCGCGTCAGCCCAGGTCTGTCCCGCGGCCTTGCAGGAGCATGACGGGTTGAACTCGCTGCGGAATTTGAACGCGGTCGGCAGCGCCGTGTAGGGCTGGCCGCTGATCGAGACCGCCGCATTCATGTCTTCGCCGGGGTTGCGATGGGTGTAGAGCACGGCTTCCGCGGCCGGGCAGAGCGCCTTGCAGGTCTTCTCGTCGTCGGGGAAGCGCGCCGGCACCGTCGCAAACGAGACCGGGAAATAGGCGCCGTCGCAGGTGCGCACGCACACGGTACGGTAGGTGCCGGATTGCGGTCCGAGATCGGAGGGCGGCACGCCTTGCGGATTGTTCGGATTGTTGCCGCCGCCGAACAGATTGGTCAGGAAGTTGCCGCCGCCTTGCGACTGCGCGGCGTTGGCATATTGCGGGCCGCAATTGTTCTGCGCCAGCGCCGCCAGCACCGAGCGGCGCTGGTTGTCGCGTTCCGGGCTGAAGCCGCCGGGGCCGCCGCCGCGCAGGCGTTCGAGATTGCCGGTGATCTGGTCCAGATTGGCGCGCATCTGCTGGATCTGGGTGTTGACCGGGCCGCATTGCGCCGACTGGCCGTTGAATAGCGAGAAGAAGCCGGAGGAATCGCAGCCCATGCGCTTGGCCTGCATGGTGACGCGGTCGAGCTCGGCCTGCTGGCGGGTCTGGGAATCCTGGTAGCGGCGGATCTGCTCCTCACGCGCGGGGTCGCCACCGCCGCCGCGGTCCAGCGCGGCGAGCTGGCCCTCCAGGCGCACGCACATCGGATTCGGCCCGAGGCCGTTCTGTCCGGGTTGAGGCGGCGGTCCGGGCGGACCGGCCTGCGCGAAAGCGCCGGTGACGAGCACGGCCGTGCTCAACAGCACGGTGCAGGCAAGGAGAAGGCGAGCACGGGAGAGAGACAGGAATTCAGGCATATCCGCCATTCTAGCGATGTCACGGCCCGATGTGACTTTCCACGTGACTTTCCAACTTGACTTGGAGGGGCCAAAGCGCGCCCTCCCAATAGCCGCTTCCTGCGGCATCGTCACGTCGTTTCGGGAGCCAAGGACCGGCCTAAGCTGCGCCAGCTCCGAGCAAATTCAGCGCTGGCACGTGATTGCGACATATTCGTCGCAATGGCCATGGGAGCAATTTGTGCCGGATTTGGGGACAGAGCCGGTAATTTCGTCGGGATCGACCCGGCGATAGGCTGACGCCTGGGCAAAATCTCGTGACTGGCAATAGGTGCGCGCGGCGGAGGCGCCGCATTTGTCACCCCTGGCCAGGCACTGGTCGACGCCGTAGCCGTTCGCCTGATTGGCGATGATGAAGACGCGGCTCTCGGCCAAGGCGCTGGAGGCCGCAAAGACGAAGGCGCTGGAAATAAGCGCTGGCAGGAATCGCATGAAAATGCACCGGGGGCAAAAGGGAACTGCCGGTTCCAGAATGGGCTCAAATGGTTAGGAGATCGTGAACCTTCGTGATGGGCGCGCCTCGCGGGGCACAAAACGGCGTTTTCGCGGCTCTCTTGACGCAGGGGCGCCTGATGGCCCATATGTTCCGCATGAACGGTCTCCTCGCCATTTGCGCCATTTGCCGCGAGATTACGAGCTAGCGATTCGCTGGCTGGAGCCGTCTTTTCTCAAACACGTTGAGAGCCTTGGACGCCCGGCCGCAAGGGATGGGTTGTCATGGAATTGCGCCTCTACGATACGCTGAGCCGGGAAAAGCGCGCCTTTGTGCCGCTCGATGCGAAAAACGTCCGCATGTATGTCTGCGGACCGACCGTCTATGACTTCGCCCATATCGGCAATGCGCGGCCGGTGATCGTGTTCGACGTGCTGTTTCGGCTGCTGCGTCACCTCTACGGCGAAGCGCATGTCAAATATGTCCGCAACATCACCGACGTCGACGACAAGATCAACGACCGCGCCGCGCGCGATTTCCCCGGCCTGCCGCTGAACGAGGCGATCCGCAAGGTGACGGAGGAGACGGGCCGGCAGTTTCATGCCGATGTCGATGCACTCGGCGCATTGCGGCCGAGCGTCGAGCCGCGTGCGACCGAGCATATCGCCGAGATGCGCGAGATCATCGAACGGCTGGTCAAAGGCGGCTTTGCCTATGTCGCCGAGGATCACGTCCTGTTCTCGCCGCAGGCGATGAACGCCGCCAACGCCTCGCTGCCGCGCTACGGCGCATTGTCCAATCGCTCGCTCGACGAGATGGTGGCCGGTGCCCGCGTCGATGTCGCGCCCTACAAGAAGGGCAACACCGACTTCGTGCTGTGGAAGCCGTCCAAGCCGGGCGAGCCGTCATGGCCGTCGCCGGCCGGCATCGAGGCCGAGGGCCGTCCGGGCTGGCACATCGAGTGCTCGGCGATGGCCTGGAAGCATCTCGGCGAGCATTTCGACATCCACGGCGGCGGCATCGATCTCGTGTTTCCGCATCACGAGAACGAGGTCGCGCAGACCTGCTGCGCCTTCCACCGCGAGCGCATGGCGAACTACTGGATGCACAACGGCTTCCTCCAGGTCGAGAGCGAGAAGATGTCGAAGTCGCTCGGCAACTTCATCACGATCCACGAGCTGCTTAAGGACTGGCCGGGCGAGGTGCTGCGCCTGAACATGCTCAAGACGCATTACCGTTCGCCGATCGACTGGACCATGAAGTCGCTGGAGGAGAGCGCCAAGACGCTCGACGACTGGTATCGCGTCGCGGCGGACGTCGAACCCGGCAAGCCGGCAGCGTCCGTTGTCGAGCCGCTGCTCGACGATCTCAACACGCCGCTGGCGATCGCCGCACTGCATGGGCTGCGCGGCGGAGACGTGAGCGCCCTGGCGGGCTCGCTGCGGCTGCTCGGATTCCTGTCCGAGAGCGCTGCGCAGTGGGAAGGCCGCAAGCAGCAGGCGAGCGGCGTCGATGCCAAAGAGGTCGAGCGCCTGATCGCGGAGCGGACGGCGGCCCGTAGCCGCAAGGACTTTGGGGAATCCGACCGCATTCGTGATCTGCTCGCCGCCATGGGCGTTGCGATAAAGGACTCCAAGGAAGGAACGACGTGGGAGATTGCGCGATGAAGCGGCCCGACACGCCTTTCCCGCGGCACTGGCTCTATTACATCGCGCTGAAGATCGCGCTGCTCGTGGGCGCCGTGCTGCTGGTGCTCAAGCTGTATGGGATGTGGTGAGGACGATGGGACAGACTTTGCCAAAGCCCGGCTTGCGGCCTTTCCTGCCCGATGACGTGCCGGTGCTCGCCGCGATCTTCACCGCCAGCATCGAGGAGCTGACCGGCGAGGACTATAGCGAGGCGCAGCAGCGGGCCTGGATGGAGATCGCGGAAGGCGAAGAGTTCGGCAAGCGGCTCGCGGCCGACCTGACGCTGATCGCGACGCTGGAGGGCTCGCCCGTCGGCTTTGCCTCGCTGCAAGGGGCCGACCACGTCCGCATGCTCTATGTGCATCCGGCCGTGAGCGGACAGGGCATCGCGACCATGCTGGTCGATGCGCTGGAAAAACTTGCCGGAGGCCGCGGCGCGAAAAGCCTCTCGGTCGATGCCAGCGACAACGCGCAGGGCTTCTTCGCCAAGCGCGGCTATGTCGCCATGCAGCGCAACAGCATCACCGTCAACGACGAGTGGCTCGCCAACACCACCATGAAGAAGACGCTCGGAGCACCGCAATGAGCAAAGAGCGCCTCTATCTGTTCGACACCACGCTGCGCGACGGCGCGCAGACCAACGGCGTCGACTTCACGCTGACCGACAAGCAGGTCATCGCCGCGATGCTCGATGACCTCGGCATCGACTATGTCGAGGGCGGCTATCCCGGCGCCAATCCGCTCGACAGCGAGTTCTTTGCCAGCAAGCCGAAGCTCAATCATGCTCGCTTCACCGCGTTCGGCATGACGCGCCGGGCCGGGCGCTCGGTCTCGAACGATCCCGGCGTGGCCGGGCTGCTGGAAGCGAAGGCGGATGCGATCTGCTTCGTTGCAAAGGCGTCGGCCTATCAGGTGCGCGTCGCGCTGGAGACGACGAAGGAAGAGAACCTCGCCTCCATCCGCGACAGCGTCGCGGCCGCGAAGGCCGCCGGCCGCGAGGTCATGCTCGACTGCGAGCATTTCTTCGACGGCTACAAGGAAGATTCCAGCTTCGCGCTCGCCTGCGCGAAAGCCGCCTTCGATGCGGGCGCGCGCTGGGTGGTGCTGTGCGACACCAATGGCGGCACCATGCCTGATGAGGTCGAGGCCATCGTCACCGAGGTGACGAAGCACATCCCCGGCGATCACGTCGGCATCCACGCCCATAACGACACCGAGCAGGCAGTGGCGAACTCGCTCGCCGCGGTGCGTGCCGGCGCGCGGCAGATCCAGGGCACCTTGAACGGTCTCGGCGAGCGCTGCGGCAACGCCAATCTCTGCTCGCTGATCCCGACGCTGAAGTTGAAGCAGGGCTTTGCCGACGCGTTCGAGATCGGCGTCACGACGGAGAAGCTAGCGACACTCGTCAAGGTCTCGCGCACGCTCGACGACATGCTCAACCGCGTCCCGAACCGGCATGCGCCTTACGTCGGCGAGAGCGCCTTCGTCACCAAGACCGGCATTCATGCCTCCGCGGTGCTGAAGGACCCGCAGACTTACGAGCACGTGCTGCCGGAGACGGTGGGCAATCACCGCAAGGTGCTGGTCTCGGACCAGGCCGGACGGTCCAACGTCATCGCCGAGCTCGACCGGGCCGGCATTCCCTACGAGAAGAGCGATCCCAAGCTGACGCGCCTCGTCGAGGAGCTGAAGGAGCGCGAGGCGGCCGGCTACGCCTATGAGTCCGCCAACGCGTCCTTCGAGCTCCTGGCGCGTCGCACGCTCGGCAAGGTGCCGCATTATTTCGAGGTCGAGCAGTTCGACGTCAATGTCGAGCAGCGCTACAACGCGCTCGGCGAGCGCGTCACCGTGGCGCTCGCGGTGGTGAAGGTCGACGTCGCCGGCGAGCATCTGATCTCGGCCGCCGAAGGCAACGGCCCCGTCAACGCGCTCGACGTTGCCATGCGCAAGGACCTCGGCAAGTACCAGAAATACATCGAGGGCTTGAAGCTGATCGACTACCGGGTGCGTATCCTCAACGGCGGCACCGGCGCGGTCACGCGCGTGCTGATCGAGAGCGAGGACGAGAACGGCGAGCGCTGGACCACGGTCGGCGTCTCCCCGAACATCATCGACGCCTCGTTCCAGGCGCTGATGGATTCGGTGATCTACAAGCTCGTGAAGTCGGGAGCGCCGGCGTAGCTAGAAGGAGTCATTCCGGGGCGGTCCGCAGGACCGAACCCGGAATCTCGAGATTCCGGGTTCACGCTTCGCATGCCCCGGAATGACTGAGGGAGGGCCAATGATCGACCACATTTCCGTCGGCGTCAGCGATCTCGAGCGCGCCGCAAGATTCTACGAGGCCACGCTCGCAGCCCTCGGCCTCACCCGCCTCGTCGCGCGGCCGCGGACGGTCGGCTTCGGCAAGGCCTATCCCGAGTTCTGGATCAATCTGCGCGAGAACATGGCGCCTGTAGCTTTGGAAAGCGGCGCGCACATCTGCCTGCGCGCCAAGACGACGGACGAGGTCGATGCGTTTCATGCCGCGGCTCTCGCCGCGGGCGGGACCTCCGACGGTGCGCCCGGCATCCGCCCACACGATCGCGTGCGCTACTACGCGGCCTTCGTCGTCGATCCCGACGGCAACCGCATCGAGGCGGTGACGTTTCCGCAGGGATAGCGGGCGGCCTAAAGCGCGATGCGATTAGGATGAATCGTCATCGCGCTTTAGGTTGTTGTTTAAGCATGATCTTTTCGGAAAACCGCTGCGCACTTTTCCGGATCATGCTTTAGAGCCGGCGCGCCACGTCGGGCGCGAGATCGCGCTGGTCGTCGGAAATCTGCGCAGCCGCGGCGCGCAGTCGCGGAACGATCTCCTCGACCTTGTCGGCCTTCAGGATATCGACGGTGAGACCGGCGCGGATGAACTCGGTTTGGCGCATGTGCGCCACCAGAGAGAACAGCGGCTCCCAGAAATTGTCGATATTGGCGAGCAGCACGGGCTTGGCATGACGGCCGAGCTGCTGCCAGGTCAGCTGCTCGACCAGCTCCTCGAGCGTGCCGAGCCCGCCGGGCAGGGCGACGAAGGCGTCGGAGCGCTCGAACATCAGCCGCTTGCGCTCGTGCATGTCGGGCGTGACGACCATCTCCTGCACGCGCGTCAGCGCATTCTCGCGCATCCGCAGGAAGTCGGGGATGATGCCGGTGACGGTGCCGCCGTGATCGAGCACGGAGGTTGCGACCGCCCCCATCAGCCCGAGCGAGCCGCCGCCATAAACGAGGCGGATCTTGCTATCCGCCAGCGCTTTGCCGAGCGCCTTCGCCGCTTCGATGAAGTTGGGATTGGTTCCGGGGCCGGAGCCGCAATAGACACAGACGGTTTTGATCGTGCTCATTGGTGCCATGATGCATTGCAGCGAAGAGGCGTCAAGCCCAATCGGTGATTCGATACTCCCGGAAATCTACCGGTAAATGGCGGCAAACAATCGAAGATTCGCCATTTGACGGGGTGCGCTGGCATCGGGAAGGCTCTATATGACAGGCGAAAATCGTAAATCTCGACGACGCCCGCATCCGGTGGGCTTTCAGGCTTCTTGATGGACCAACCTCAATCGTTCGACGGCGCCGACGTTCCCGCCGGCGGCCCGCCCGAGCAGGGGACGCTGATGGGCACGCTGGCGCATCTGTGGCCCTATATCTGGCCGGGCGACCGCTTCGACCTGAAAATGCGCGTGGTGTGGTCGCTGGTGCTGCTGCTCGCGGCCAAGCTGATCACGCTCGCGGTACCGTTCAGCTTCAAATGGGCGACGGACGCGCTGACCGGCGCCAACTCGGCGCCGGTGCAGGCCGACAATTGGCAGCTCTGGGTGATCGCCTCGCCGTTGTTGCTGACCGCAAGCTACGGCGTGATGCGCATCTTGATGGCGCTGCTGACGCAATGGCGCGACGGCATCTTCGCGCGCGTCGCCATGCACGCGGTGCGCAAGCTGGCCACCATCACCTTCATTCACATGCACGAGCTGTCGCTGCGCTTCCACCTCGAGCGCAAGACCGGCGGCCTGACCCGCGTGCTCGAGCGCGGCCGCGAGGGCATCGAGGTGATCGTCCGCATGGTGATCCTGCAGCTGATCCCGACCATCGTCGAGGTCTCGCTGCTGATGGCCGTGCTGCTCTGGCAGTTCGACTGGCGCTACGTGGTCGCCACCCTGATCATGGTCGCGCTCTACATGTACTACACCTACATCGCGACCGAGTGGCGGATCGGCATCCGCCGCAAGATGAACGATTCCGACACCGAGGCGAACACCAAGGCGATCGACTCGCTGCTCAACTACGAGACCGTGAAATATTTCAGCGCCGAGGCGCGCGAGGCGCAGCGCTACGACAAATCGGTGGAGCGCTACGAGGAAGCGAGCGTCCGCAGCTACACCTCGCTCGCGGTGCTCAACACCGGCCAGGCGGTGATCTTCACGCTGGGCCTGACCGCGACCATGCTGATGTGCGCGATCGGCGTGCGCAACGGCACCAACACGGTCGGCGATTTCGTGCTGGTCAACGCGATGATGATCCAGCTCTACCAGCCCCTGAACTTCATGGGCATGGTCTATCGCGAGATCAAGCAGGCGATCATCGACATCGAGAAGATGTTCGGCGTGCTCGGCCGCGAGGCCGAGATCAAGGACGCGCCCGATGCCAGGCCGCTGGTCATTTCCGCCGGCACCGTGCGCTTCGAGGACGTGCGCTTCGCCTATGAGCCGACGCGCCCGATCCTCAAGGGCATCAGCTTCGAGGTGCCGGCCGGCAAGACCGTCGCCATCGTCGGCCCGTCGGGCGCCGGCAAGTCGACCATCTCGCGCCTCCTGTTCCGCCTCTATGACGTCTCCGGCGGCCGGATCCTGATCGACGGCCAGGACATCCGCGCGGTGACGCAGGATTCACTCCGCGCCTCGATCGGCATGGTGCCGCAGGATACCGTGCTGTTCAACGACACCATTCGCTACAACATCCGCTACGGTCGCTGGGACGCCAGCGATGCCGAGGTCGAGGAAGCCGCGCAACTGGCGCAGATCGATCATTTCATCCGCATGGCGCCGAAGGGCTACGAGACCCAGGTCGGGGAGCGCGGGCTCAAGCTGTCGGGCGGCGAGAAGCAGCGCGTCGCGATCGCGCGCACCGTCTTGAAGGCGCCGCCGATCCTGGTGCTGGACGAGGCGACCTCGGCGCTCGATACCCACACCGAGCATGAGATCCAGGGCGCGCTCGACCGCGTGGCGAAGAATCGCACCTCGCTGGTGATCGCACACCGGCTCTCGACCATCGTCGGGGCTGACGAGATCATCGTGCTGGATCAGGGCCGCATCGCCGAGCGGGGGACCCACGCCAAGCTGCTCGCCCATGGCGGCCTCTATGCCAGCATGTGGAATAGGCAGCGCGAGGCCGAGGCGGCGCGCGAGAAACTGGCCAAGATGGCCGATACCGGCGAGGCCCCCAACCGGGAGCCGCCCCCGGTCGATGACGCCCTGACGACGCCTGCGGCGGCGGTGTGACCTTGTCTCCGGTCCCAACTCTGGCCTAAACAGGCCCGCGCGACCTGCGCCATTAACCCCGAGCGGCAGATAACGATGTCCATTCTCGATTCGATCCAGCGTCAGATCCCGCCGATCCACAAGGAGGGCTATCCCTTCATCGGCGGCTTTGCGCTGGCAAGCCTGGTCCTGTTCTGGCTGTGGTCGCCTCTGGGCTGGATCGGCACGATCCTGACCGTGTGGTGCGCGCTGTTCTTCCGCGATCCCGTGCGCGTGACGCCGGTGCGCGAGGGGCTGGTGGTGTCGCCGGCCGACGGCCGCGTCTCGATGATCACCATGGCGCTGCCGCCGGCCGAGCTCGGCCTCGGCGACCGGCCGCTGCCGCGCATCTCGGTGTTCATGAGCGTGTTCAATTGCCACGTGAACCGCGCGCCCGTCGCGGGCAGGGTGGACCGCATCGCCTACCGGCCCGGACTCTTCATCAATGCCGAGCTCGACAAAGCCAGCGAGGACAACGAGCGCAACTCGCTGGTCATCTCGACACCGACGGCTCGCATCGGCGTGGTGCAGATCGCAGGCCTCGTCGCCAAGCGCATCGTCTGCTTCGTCAGGGAAGGCCAGGCGATCGGCGCCGGCGAGCGCTTCGGCCTGATCCGCTTCGGCTCGCGGCTCGACATCTATCTGCCCGTGGGGACCAAGGCGCTGGTCTCGGAAGGGCAGACCGCCATCGCCGGCGAGACGATTCTGGCCGATCTTGCCGTCGACGACCCCAGCCGGACCTACCGCACCAATTAACCAATAGTCGGTCCGCGATGGCCTTCCGCCGCAATGGCGGAGGGGGGCGCGGCTTGCTATATCTCGCCTCAAGATGAGGACGAGCCATGACGCCCTATGACTTCAAGGATCCCGATACGCGCCGCCGGCGGTTCCGCCCGATTCCGGTGCGAATGCTGGTGCCCAACGTCATCACGCTGCTGGCGATCTGTGCCGGCCTGACCTCGATCCGGCTGTCGATCGAAGGGCGGATGTCGCTCGCGGTCTATGCCATCGTGTTCGCGGCCGCGCTCGACGGTATCGACGGGCGCATCGCGCGCATGATCAAGGGCCAGTCCAAGTTCGGCGCCGAGCTCGACAGCCTCGCCGATTTCGTAAATTTCGGCGTCGCGCCCGGTCTGATGCTGTATTTCTGGCAGCTGCACGAGCTCGGCAATGCCGGCTGGATCGCCGCCATGGTGTTCGCGATTTCCGGCGGCCTGCGCCTGGCACGCTTCAACGCCACCATGGACGATCCCAACAAGCCGGCCTTCGCCGCCAATTTCTTCACCGGCGTGCCGGCGCCGGCCGGCGCGATCACCGTGCTGCTGCCGATCTATGTCGCCTTCCTCGATCTCGGCCGCATGCCTGCGGTGGTGACGGCGGCCTATACGCTTCTGATCGCCTTCCTGATGGTGTCGCGCCTGCCGGTGTTCTCCGGCAAGACCAAGCGCATGCGCGTGCCGCCGGAGCTGGTGCTGCCGGCCTTCGTCGCGGTGATCGTCTTCATCGCGCTCTTGATCGCCTATCCCTGGCACGTGCTGTCGATCGGCACGGTGCTGTATCTTCTCGCTTTGCCGCTCGGCTACAAATCCTATCGCGACCAGGCCCGCGCGATGGAGTCTGCCGCGCCTGCGGGAGACGAGGTCTCATCGCCGCCCTCAGCGCCGACGCTGACCAATTTGTCGGAGCCGCCGCACGACGACGACGACCGGCCCGGACGGCTGCACTGAGCAGCGACACGCGGATATCTGCCATGAGGCCCGCCGAGTTGGGTTGAGACCCGATCTCGGCTATATCGGCCTGTGACGGCGGCATCGCGTCAATCAGCCGCCAATCTGGGAGAGAACGCCGTGACCGATAAAGCGACCGGGCCGCTGCCCGCTGCCGTCCTCGAAGCGCTGGGCCGCTACGACACGCCGACGATCTGCAATGCCATGGAGATCGTGGCGCCCGAACGCCGGCTGATCGGCTACACCACCAAGCAGCTGGTCTGCCCGTTCCCCGATCTGCCGCCGATCGTCGGTTATGCCCGCACGGTCGCGATCCGCTCGGTGCTGAAATCCTCGCTTCCCGCCGAGGAGCAGTCGAAGCGCCGCATCGAATATTACGAATATGTCGGCACCGGCCATGGGCCGCGTATCTCCGTGATCCAGGACATCGACGGTCCCGACGTCGGCTACGGCGCGTTCTGGGGCGAGGTGCAGAGCAACGTGCACAAGGCGCTCGGCTGCCTCGGCGTCGTCACCGACGGCTCGATCCGCGACATTCCGCAATGGGCGCCGGGCTTCCAGGCGCTGGCCGGCTCGATCGGCCCGTCGCACGCCTGGGTCCATGCCGAGAGTTTTGGCGGGGAGGTTCGCGTCGCCGGCATGACCGTGAGGTCTGACGACCTGATCCACGCCGACCGGCACGGCGCCATCGTGATCCCGCTCGACATCGCGGCAAAGCTGCCTGAGGCTGCCGAACTCTGCGGCCGCCGCGAGACGCCGATCCTGGAGATCGCACGCAGTCCCGACTTCTCGCTGGAGAAGCTGAAAGCCGCGCTGAAGCGCTCGGCGGAGATCCACTGAGCTTACGGCGATGACGCCGGTCGCACGCTGCCTTGTTCGGTCAGGAACAGGGCAGCCTGATCCGGCTCTCCGAACACTGCGGCGGCGCATCCGATCAGGGTAAAGCCGCCGGCGAAATCCCACAGGGTAATGTCGTCCGAGTTGTCGGGGATGTGAATCAACCGCGCTGCGATCACGGCGAAGGCGGCCTCGACGAACAGCAGGGCGCTGAATGCCGGCAGGACCAGCTGCGGCTCGAGCAGGTGGAGCGCCAGCACCGCCGGCAGCGCGGTGAGAACACTGAACAGCGTCAACATTGCAAATCGCTCCCGCGATTGGACCTGCTGCAGGCCGCAGGATAGCAGATCGGCCTTCGTTTCGCCCGTGGCGCAGGGCCGCAGCCGGTCGCCGACTGGCGATCTCACGACGTCGGGAACTCAGTTTCGACGAGCGAGTAGTTCCTATGCTTCCGCCCTCGGTTCCGGACTGAATTGCCCGAACCGTGGCTCTGTCCCGGCCTGCAGACGCTGAATGTTGGTGCGGTGGCGCAGGATCACATAGATGCCACCTGCAATCACCAGCAATCGATAAGGCAACGGTTGCTCGAGGATGCAGACGAGCGCGGTCGCCGCCAGTGCGGCCAATATCGAGCCCAGCGAGACGATGCGCGAGAGGGCCAATGCGACCGCAAAGGCGATTGCCGCCCCGAGGCCGACGGGCCACGACATCGCAAGCAGGACGCCAAGCCCTGTCGCTGCGGACTTGCCGCCCGTGAAGTTCAGCCAAATCGAAAGGGCGTGTCCCAGCAACGCGGCAAGTCCAGCAAGACACACGGCCCAGTCGATCCAGCCTTGCTGATCGAGCGCGGCCGGTGGCGTGCTTGATGGAAACGTGAAGACCCAGCCAAAGAGCCAGCGGGCGCAGACGATTGCCGCGGCCCCTTTGAGCACATCGACCAGAAGCACAGCCAGCGCAGGCCATTTTCCGAGGATGCGCAATACATTTGTCGCGCCGGTCGATTTGGAGCCGTGCTTTCGAATGTCGATGCCTCTCAGCAGTTTCCCTGCGAGATAGCCGGTGGGTACAGAACCGAAGAGATAGGCGATGGCTAATCCAGTCGCGGTCGCCAGCCAGAATATCATGGGAGCCCCCCGATGCTCTCGTGTCGACCAAAACGGCTGCGTGTTCATGAGTCCGCCGCCCGGAGGGCGAGGACATCATCGGCCGAGGGAGCCTTTATGGTTAGTGAAGCGTTGAGATTCCTGTCGGCAAGCGGCAAAGCCGGCATCCCCCAAGCACACCGTGCCGGTCCGGCCTGCTGGCTCAACTTAACCTTTACGCGGCTTTAAGGGCGGCGCTCTAGGGTTTCCGATGCGGTTCGGGGTTGGGCCGCACCAGCGGCCAGGACGGCCGTTGTCGCGTACGCGTTGGAGTCGATGATGGATATAGCGACACTTGTCGGACTTGTCGCGGGCGCCACCGTGGTGTCGACCCTGATCTTGATGGGCGGCAGCTTCGGGATGTTTTACGACATCCACGCCGTGATCGTCATCTTCGGCGGCTCGTTCGCAGCAACGATGATCCGCTTTCCATTGTCCGCGATGATCCACGGCGTGCCGCTCGGCGCGAAGTTTGCGTTCACTCTGAGCCGCCTCTCGGCTCACGACCTCGTCGACGAACTCGCCCGCATCGCGGAAATCGCACGCAAGCAGGGCCCGGTCGGACTGGAAAAGGTAGAGACTGACGAGCCGTTCCTCGCCAAGGGCATCCGCTATGTCGCCGACGGCTACGACCTCGATTTCATTCGCGACAATCTGGAGCGCGACCGCGACAACTTCCTGATGCACCTCGACGAAGGCAGCAAGATCTACCGTGCCGTCGGCGACTGCGCCCCGGCGTTCGGCATGATTGGCACGCTGCTTGGCATGGTGCAGATGTTCTCCAACATGTCGGATCCTTCCAAGCTCGGTCCGTTCATGGCCACCGCGCTGCTGGCGACCCTGTACGGCGCCGTTGTCGCCAACCTGGTCTGCTTGCCGATCGCCGACAAGCTGCACGGCAAGCTGCTGGACGAGGAGACCAACCGCACCCTGATCATCGACGGCATCCTGATGATCCGCGACTCCAAGAGCCCGACCTTGGTGCGCGAGATGCTGCTGGCCTATCTGCCGGAGAAGCATCGTGACACCGAAGGCGAGCCGGTGCCGGCTTAAGGCCGCCGCCTGGATTTTGAAAGATGGCCAAGAAGAAGCGCGGCAATGCTCACGGCGGCGGCCACGGCTGGTTCGTGACCTTCGCCGACCTGATGGCGCTGCTGCTGGCGTTTTTTGTGATGCTGGTCGCGTTCTCCACGCAAGACGCCAACAAGCTGAAGATCGTCGCGGGCTCAATGCGCGAGGCGTTCGGCGTGCAGAGCGAAGCGCGCTACTCCGGCATCGTCGAGTCCGACGGCCTGCCGACCCGCCCGCGGCTGAAGAACGTCGATCACATCCAGCCCGAAGATGCCTCCAACACCCCGACGCCGGACCAGGAAGACCGCAACAAGACGTCCGGCGCGAAGATCAAGGTCGACCGCAATTTCGCGCTCGCCGCAGCCTCGCTGCGCCAGGCGTTGCAGGACATGCCCGAGCTGACCGAGATGTCCAAGCACATCATGTTCGAGGAGACCAAGCAGGGGCTCAACCTGGAGATCGTCGATCAGGACGGCCGCTCGATGTTCGCCGACGGCTCCAAGGTGCCCTATGACCGCACCCGCCGCCTGGTCGAGAAGCTCGCAATTCCGCTCAAGGCCACGCCGCTGCGCGTCTCCATCGCCGGCCACACCGCCGCAGGCTTCGTGCCGAACCGCAGCGATTACGGCGCCTTCGATCTGTCGGCCGACCGTGCCAATGCCGTGCGTCAGATTCTCGAACGGGAGGGCCTGCCGCCGTCGCACATCTTCGCCGTCGCCGGCAAGGCGGACACCCAGCCGCTGTTTCCGGACGATCCCTCGCTCGCAGCCAACCGGCGGGTGACCATCACCCTGATGCGCGAGGATCCGCCGCTGCCGCCGAATCTGAGGCCGTGACCGGATGCGGTGAGCATCGGCCTTCCGACGCGATCATGCCCGGAAGCTGACCCCCCTTGCGCTACCATCCTACCTGAGGCATGTCGTCGCGTCGGCGATGAGCGTGGCTGCGGCGTCACAGCATCCGGCTCGGCGCCTGCTATGGTGGTACGCCGATTGACAGGCACACCGGAAGCGTCAAAAGGCCGGATCAAATCCAGGGAAGAAGCGTTTTCCACCCTCATGACGGCGAGTATCACACAGGCCGAGACCCAGGACGGGCCGGTCAGATCGGGTTTTTGGTCCCTTACGCTCGGGAGCATCGGCGTCGTCTTCGGCGATATCGGCACCTCGCCGCTCTACGCATTCCATGAGGCGGTCAAGGCCGCCGCCCATGGCGAGCCGGTCTCACGGGGCATCGTGCTCGGTGTGCTCTCGCTGATCCTGTGGGCCCTGCTGATCGTCGTCACCGCCAAATACGTCCTGCTGCTGCTGCGTGCCGACAATAACGGGGAGGGCGGCACGCTCTCGCTGATGGCGCTCGGTCAACGTGCGCTCGGGCGGCGAAGCTGGGTGCTGCTCGCCCTCGGCGTGGTTGGCGCCTCCATGTTCATCGGCGATTCCATGATCACGCCAGCGATCTCGGTGCTATCGGCAGTGGAAGGCCTGAAGCTCGCAACCCCTGCGCTCGAGCACTACGTCGTGCCGCTCACCGTCCTCATCCTGGTGCTGCTGTTCGCGGTGCAGAGCAAAGGGACCGCGCTGGTCGCTTCGGCGTTCGGGCCGGTGATGGTGGTTTGGTTCACCGTCATTGCGGTGATGGGGGCGGTCCACATCGCCGACGACCCCTCCGTGATGGCGGCAATCAATCCTTATTACGCGGTGCAGTTCGTGCTGTCGCACGGCACGATCGGCCTCGTGACGCTCGGCGCGGTGTTCCTGGCGGTTACCGGCGGCGAGGCTCTCTATGCGGATCTCGGCCATTTCGGACGCAAGCCGATCCAGTCGGCCTGGATGTTCTTCGTGCTGCCCGCGCTCCTGATCAACTATTTCGGGCAGGGTGCGCTGGTGCTGTCCGATCCCAGCGCGATCCAGCACTCGTTCTATCGCATGGTGCCCGACAGCCTGGTGCTGCCGCTGGTCGGGCTTGCGACCGCCGCAACGGTGATCGCGAGCCAGGCGGTGATCACCGGCGCTTACTCGCTGGTCTATCAGGCGGTGCAGCTCGGCCTCTTGCCGCGCTTCGAGGTGCGCTATACCTCGGAATCCCATGCCGGCCAGATCTATCTGCCGCGGGTGAACCGGCTGCTGCTGATCGGCGTGATGCTGCTGGTGCTGCTGTTTCACACCCCCAGCAATCTGGCGTCGGCCTACGGCATCGCGGTCTCCACCACCATGGTCGCCGACGGCATCATGGGTTTCGTCGTGATCTGGAAATTGTGGAACTGGCGCGCGGCGACGGCCGCGGCCGTGATCGTCCCCTTCGTCATCGTCGATTTGAGCTTCTTCAGCGCCAACCTGCTCAAGCTGCTCGAAGGCGCCTGGGTGCCGCTGCTGTTCGGCGCGGTGATGGCGGGAACGATCTGGACCTGGCGGAAGGGGTCCGCGATCTTGATCCAGAAAACGCGCCGGATCGAGGTGCCGCTGGACGACTTGGTCCGGAGCCTCGAGAAGCGGCCCCCGCACATCGTCAAGGGCACCGCGGTGTTCCTGACCAGCGATCCCTCCTTCGTGCCGACCGCGCTGCTGCACAACCTCAAGCACAACAAGGTGCTGCACGAGCACAACGTGATCCTGACCATCGAGACCGCACAGACGCCGCGGGTCGACTTGGCGGAGCGATTCCGCATGGAGAAGATCAGCGACAAGTTCTTCAAGGTTCGTCTGCGCTTCGGATACATGGAGCAGCCGAACGTGCCCAAGGCGCTCGCGATCGCGCGCAAGCAGGGCTGGCAGTTCGACATCATGTCGACGTCGTTCTTCGTGTCACGACGATCGCTGAAAGCATCCCCGCAGTCGGGTATGCCGCTGTGGCAGGATCATTTGTTCATCGCGCTCAGCCGGTCCGCCAACGATGCCACCGATTATTTCCAGATCCCCACCGGGCGCGTGGTTGAGGTGGGAACCCAGGTGATTATTTGAAGACAACTGCCGCCATGCGAAAATTGCATGGTAAGGGCCCACAATCGGGCTAGGCTATGCCGGCAGCGCAGGGCTATAAGCCGCGCGCTCTTCCGCCATTGTGCAGTGAAGCATTTCAGAGGCCACCGGGCTCTCCCATGACAAGTGACGTAGCGACTTCCGCACCGGAAACGGCGGCGGCCAATGGGCATGGCGATACCCATACCACCGCCGGTTTCGGTGCGCTGACGCTCGGCAGCATCGGGGTGGTCTATGGGGATATCGGCACCAGCCCGCTCTATGCGTTCCGCGAGGCGGTGACGGCGGCCTCGGGCGCCGAAGGCATCGCCACCCCGGCTGCCGTGCTCGGCGTGCTCTCCCTGATCCTGTGGGCGCTGATCGTCGTGGTGACGCTCAAATACGTCGTCATCCTGCTCCGCGCCGACAACAACGGCGAGGGCGGCACGCTCGCCCTGATGGCGCTGGCTCAGCGCGCGGTCGGCACCGGCGGGGCCACCATCGTCCTGCTCGGCATCATCTCCGGTGCCCTGTTCTACGGCGATGCCGTGCTCACGCCAGCGCTCTCGGTGCTGTCGGCGATCGAAGGCATGAAGGACGTCACCCACAAGTTCGAGCCATACATCGTCCCGCTGACCGTGGTGATCCTTGTCTGTCTGTTCGCGGTGCAGTCACGCGGCACGGCGCGCGTTGCCGCCTTCTTCGGTCCGATCATGTGCGTCTGGTTCGCTGTGCTGGCGATCGCCGCGATTCATCCGATCATCATGCAGCCGCAGGTGCTGCTCGCGCTGAACCCGCTCTATGCCGTGTCCTTCATGCTCCACCACGGCATGATCGGCTTCGTGACGCTCGGCGCGGTGTTCCTGGCCGTCACCGGCGCCGAGGCGCTCTATGCCGACCTCGGCCATTTCGGCAAGCGGCCGATCCAGATCGCCTGGCTGTTCATCGTGCTGCCGTCGCTGGCGCTGAACTATCTGGGCCAGGGAGCGCTGGTGCTCGCCGATCCCGGCGCGATCGTGAGCCCGTTCTTCCAGCTCTTTCCGCAAGGCTTCGTTCGCGGCTGCATGGTCGTGCTGGCGACCATGGCGACCGTCATCGCCAGTCAGGCCGTCATCACCGGCGCCTATTCGCTGACGCGCCAGGCAATCCAGCTTGGCCTGCTGCCGCGCTTTGAAATTCGCCATACGTCGGAAGCCCATTCCGGCCAGATCTTCATCCCGCGCATCAACCAGTTGCTGCTGGTCGCGGTGGTGCTGCTGGTGCTCATGTTCCGCTCCTCCAGTGCCCTGGCCTCGGCCTACGGCATCTCGGTCACCGGCACCATGGTGGTCACGGCCATGATGGGCTTTATCGTGATCTGGAAGGTCTGGCGGTGGTCGCCATTCGCCGCCGCCGCTCTCATTGCGCCATTCCTGTTCCTCGACCTGACCTTCCTTGCCGCCAACCTGCTCAAGGTGTTCGAGGGCGGCTGGGTGCCGCTGGCGCTCGGCGCGCTCATGATCATCCTGATGTACACGTGGCGGCGCGGTAGCCGGCTGCTGTTCGAGAAGTCGCGCAAGCTCGAGTTCCCGCTCGCCGACCTCGTGGCTATGCTGGAGAAGCGGCCCCCGCAACGCGTGCCCGGCACCGCCGTGTTCCTGACTTCGGACCCGCTCAGCGCCCCGACGGCGCTGATGCACAGTCTGAAGCACTACAAGGTGCTGCACGAGAAGAACGTCATTCTCACCATCGAGACGGCGCAGACCCCGCGCATCGATCCGGCCGAGCGCGTCAAGCTGGAGCAGATCTCACCGACCTTCTCCAAGGTGACACTGAAGTTCGGCTTCATGGAATCGCCCAACGTGCCGAAAGCGCTGGCGATCGCCCGCAAGCTCGGCTGGCAGTTCGACATCATGTCGACCTCGTTCTTCCTGTCGCGCAGGGCGCTGAAGCCCGCCGCGCATTCGGGCATGCCGCGCTGGCAGGACCGGCTGTTCATCTCGCTCAGCCGCTCCGCCAACGACGCCACGGATTATTTCCAGATCCCCTCCGGCCGCGTGGTCGAAGTCGGCACCCAGGTGGCGATCTAGGCGCAAGTCGGCGTCCTGTCCGTCTCCACCGCAGTCATCGCCCGCGAAGGCGGGCGATCCGGAGGCCGGCGTCGAAGAATTCGCTCTCGCCGCAGCCGCCGCAGCGTACTGGATTCCCCGCCTGCGCGGGGAATGACACCGAATGGGTGGCGAGGGCTGAAACAGGGCCTCTGGGCATGGCCCCGAAAGCCGCACTTCAAGTAGCTGCGATTTAGCTTTAACTTGCGCTGGGCGGCTCAAGCCTTTGTAGCGCTTGATTTTCGTCTCCCGAGAGGCGAGGTTGCCGCCGGCCGGGGCGCCCCGGCATGCGGCTCGCGACGTTGGAGGATGATGTGGCAAACCAGGTACAGGATCTGACCCCGGACGAGGTCTCCAAAGGTGTCGCGGAAGGACGCTATCTGCTGGTCGACGTTCGCGAGCCGAACGAGGTCCAAGCCGAGGCCTATCCTTACGGCGTCGTCGTGCCGCTCTCGACCTTCGATCCCAAGGCAATTCCCGATCCCCAAGGCAAGCAGGTCGTGTTCGCCTGTCGCTCGGGCAAACGCTCGGTGACGGCCTCGCTCGCGGCGCAGGCGGCGGGCCTGCCTTACGACAAGCATCTGGCCGGTGGCATGCTGGGCTGGAAGGCGGCCGGTCTTCCCAGCAAGGTCGATGGCTGACCTCACCCGATGTCAAAGAGCTCCTCGCTGAACAAGGTCTTCGCCGACCTTCCCGTCACCATCTTCGAGGCGATGTCGCAGGCGGCCCGCGACAACAATGCCATCAATCTCGGGCAGGGCTTTCCCGACGATCCCGGCCCGGAGGACATCCGCCGCGCCGCGGCCGAGGCCTCGCTGAACGGCTACAACCAGTACCCGTCGATGATGGGCCTGCCGGAGCTGCGCCAGGCGATCGCGACCCATTACGGCCATTGGCACGGCCTCAAGCTCGATCCGATGAGCGAGGTGATGGTGACATCCGGCGGCACCGAGGCGCTGACCTCGGCCATCCTCGCGGTGGTCCAGCCTGGCGACGAGGTGGTTTGCTTCCAGCCGGTCTATGATTCCTATTTGCCGATCATCCGGCAGGCCGGCGGCATTCCGCGCCTCGTCCGGCTCGAGCCGCCGCACTGGCGGCTGAACGAGGACATGCTGAAAAGCGTCTTCAATTCAAAGACCAAGGCGGTGCTGTTCAACAATCCCTTGAATCCTAGCGCGGTGGTCTATCCGCGCGAGGACCTCGAGCTGCTCGCGCGCTACTGCCAGGAGTTCGACGTCATCGCGATCTGCGACGAGGTCTGGGAGCACGTCACCTTCGACGAGCACAAGCACATCCCGCTGATCACCATCCCGGGCATGCGCGAGCGCACCATCAAGGTCGGCTCGGCCGGCAAGATCTTCTCGCTGACCGGCTGGAAGATCGGCTTCGTCTGCGCCGCGCCGCCGCTGTTGCGCGTCGCCGCCAAGGTGCACCAGTTCCTGACCTTCACCACCGCGCCGAACCTGCAGGCCGCCGTGGCCTACGGTCTCGGCAAGTCCGACGACTATTTCCTGTCGATGCGCAAGGATTTGACGCGGAGCAGGGACCGCCTGACCAAGGGACTCGAAAGCCTCGGCTTCCCCGTGCTGAAGTCGCAGGGCACCTACTTCCTTACCGTCGATCTGTCGCCGCTCGGGCTGAACGAGAGCGATACCGAATTCTGCTGGCGCATCGTGAGGGATTACAAGGTCGCGGCGATCCCGGTCTCGGCCTTCTATGAGCAGGACCCGGTAACCTCGGTGGTGCGCTTCTGCTTCGCCAAGAAGGACCAGACATTGGACACCGCGCTGGAGCGGCTGTCCGACGCGGTGCGTGGACGCAAGAGGTAGCGATGACGAAGGTTGGCCGCTCGAGGCTTTGCTTTTCCTGGCTTTGCCTTGGTTTTGCATTCGCCGCAGCGCTGACGTTGCTCATCGTCCCCGCCAGGGCCGAGGAGCGGGTCGTCAACTTCTACAATTGGTCCAACTACATGGCGCCGGACGTCCTGGAGGCCTTCACCAAGGAGACCGGGATCAAGGTGGTCTACGACACCTTCGATGCCAACGAGACGCTGGAGACGCGCCTGATGGCCGGCAAGTCCGGCTACGACGTCGTGGTGCCCACGGCCTACTTCCTGCAGCGCCAGATCAAGGCCAACATCTTCCAGAAGCTCGACAAGGCGAAGCTGCCGAACCTCGCCAATGCCTGGCCGATGGTGACCAAGCATCTGGCGACCTACGATCCCGGCAACGTCTACGCCGCCAACTACATGTGGGGCACGACGGGCATCGGCTACAACGTCCCCAAGGTGAAGCAGATCCTCGGGGCCGATGCCAAGATCGACAGCTGGGACATCGTCTTCAAGCCGGAGAACCTGGCCAAGTTCAGAGATTGCGGCGTGCACATGCTCGACTCCGCCGACGACATCTTCCCGGCGGCGCTGAACTATCTCGGGCTCGATCCGAACTCGACCAAGCAGGCGGACCTGGAGAAAGCCGCCGATGCCGTCGCCAAGGTCCGCCCGTCCATCCGCAAGTTCCACTCGTCCGAATACCTAAGCGCACTCGCGACCGGCGAGATCTGCTTGGTGGTCGGCTGGTCCGGCGACATCATGCAGGCCCGTGCCCGCGCCGCCGAAGCGAACGCCGGCATCGAGATCGGCTACGCCATTCCGAAGGAGGGCGCGCAGATGTTCTTCGACAATCTCTCCATCCCCGCCGACGCCAAGAACGTCAACGAAGCCTACGAGCTGATCAACTATCTCTACCGTCCCGACGTTGCCGCCAAGAACTCGGACTTCCTGTCCTACGCCAGCGGCAACCTCGCCAGCCAGAAGCTGGTCGATCCGAAGATCCTGAACGACAGGAACATCTATCCGGACGAGGCGACGCTCGCAAAACTGTTCGTCATCACTGCGCGCGAGCCGGCGACGCAGCGGATCATCAACCGTCGGTTGTGAAGAACACGCAAGCCGTTGAGAGAGAATCGATTTTTGGCGAACAGACATGGTTCTGTTCGCAGGATT